>JBGQHD010000035.1:0-13487 GCA_041497795.1 Planctomycetia bacterium | reverse complement strand
CGCTGACGATCGGCTTCGCCCGGCGGTTCGCCACCTACAAGCGGGCCAACCTGGTGTTCCAGGACCTGGAGCAGGTGGCCGCGCTCATCAACGATCCGCAGTTCCCCATCCAGTTCGTCTTCGCCGGCAAGGCCCATCCCATGGACGGGCCCGGCAAGAGCGTGCTGCGGCAGATCGCCGAGTTCATGCGCGACCCGCAGTTCGCGTGGCGGCACCAGACGCGCCAGCGAGTGACGCCCTTGATCCTGACTTCCTCAGCCGGCAGCGTGGGCGCGTCGAGGCTGATGCAGGCGACTTGGTTGATGGGAACTTTCATGCTCAGCCGTCACAAATCTTGCAGGCTCTACCTTCGTTCGGGCCACACGGCCGTCCGTGTATTGTGTTGTAGAACCACCGGCACCCTGAGTTGTGCCGCACGCCAGTGGCGGTGTTCAGCCAGTGGGTCAACGCCTGCGTCGCGGTCCCTCTTCGACCACTTCACTCGCACGTCTTTGCCGAACACTTTGGCGCTAAGTGATTCCTTGGCCTTCGCGCTGAAGGGCTGCTTCGTCTCCGGTGCGTCGATGCCAAGGAGTCGCACGCGATGCTGTGGCGTTCCTCGGACGACGCCCCCTCCTTCCCAGCCCACCAGGCAACTGGTCAGACCGCTGTTCTGTTCGGGAAAACCGCGGAAGAGGACCCTGGCTCAGCGCCCTCACGGGTGGCCTCGCGGCGTCCGAGCAAGTTTCCTAGCGCTAGGAATTTGGCGACGTCGCCTAGTTCGTGTCCTGCGAGCCACCGGCTCTGGCGATACAGACGCGGCCGTCGCAGGCCGCAACGACGGGAACTGCTCGCCCGGGCGGAGTGGCCGCTGAGCAACTGCTGGCCAGTTGGCCGCACTGGGAGCATTGGACGACGATTGCCATGACCGACCTCTAAGGCTGGGCGAGAGGCGATAAGCAGAGGCAGTGCACCACGCAGCTCTTCAGCGGCAAGACCACCGGCCTTGCCATCAAGCTGGTTGGCCGCGTGGCCGGATCATCGGCATCGAGGCGGAGCTCACCGGCGAATAGCTGCCGAGTGTGCCGCCGATCCTGGCGCGGCTGGACCTGCTGGACGATGAAGGAAAGCACCTTGCTGTGCTGGACTTCAAGACGTCCCGCGGGCGGTGGAGCAGCGACCAGTTGCGCGAGCAAACCGGTCAGCTTCACCTGTATCACGAACTGGTCCGGCCCGTGGCCCACGGAAGGCCCATCCGGATGGAGTTCGCCGTGCTAACCAAAACCCGGGGGCCGGAGTTGGTCCGACACCATGTGCCGGCCTACCGTCAGTCGATTGAGCGGACAAGGCACGTCGTGGCCCGCGCCTGGGATGCCATGCAGACTAGCATCGTGTACCCCAACCCCCTCGCCGCAGCAGTGCTCGACATGTCCGTTTCGCCAAGCCTGCGACGTGTGGAGCGGGTGAGCATGGCCTCTCGGCTCGGCGCCGTCAGCGCCGGGTCGGGAGGTTCGAGGCTTTTCTTTAGCGCTTGAACGCGAACCAGCCCATGGTCCGCGGTTACGACCGAGACGTTGGTCGCCAGTGGGTGACCGAGCCGGGAGTGCCAAGTCGTTCACGACGCTACAGCTTTCGCAACACCTTGGCCGCCTCGTTGGCGTCGCCAGCGGAATCGAACGCCAGGAACACAACACACTTGCGGCCCGCTGCAGAGGCTGAAACGCCGCGGACATTGATACCTGCCCCGGCGACCTGCGACAGCATGCGATGGCATGCCCCCGGCTTGTCGGGTCCATCGATGCGCAGCGCAGCCATCGTCGCCTTCTGGAAGCCGCCTGACTCCCGCGGTCGTGAGCGTACAATTCGGGCACACCTGGGAATTCGCGTGCTGCGTCGCCCCGTCCAAGTGCCCATCATCCAGCCAACCGAGAGGACTGCCATGCCGGCCAAGAACCGCCAAATCCTCCTGGCCTCGCGCCCCAGCGGCGAGCCCACGCCCGACAACTTCCGGCTCGCTGAGACAGATATTCCGAGCCCTGGGCCCGGCCAAATGCTGCTCCGCAGCATCTATCTTTCGCTCGATCCGTACATGCGGGGCCGCATGAACGCCAGCAAGTCCTACGCGCGGCCAGTGGAAATCGGCCAAGTGATGGAAGGCCAGGCCGTCGGCGAAGTCGTGGAGTCGCAGCTACCCGGCTACGCCGCTGGCGACCTCGTGCTGGCGCCGATCGGCTGGCAGGAGTACCTGGTGTCGAACGGCACTGGCGTCCAAAACGTTGATCCGTCGGTACGGCCCATCTCCTACGCGCTTGGGTTGCTCGGCATGCCGGGCATGACCGCCTACACGGGGCTCTTCAACATCGGGCAGCCGCAGGCGGACGAGACCGTGTTGGTGGCTGCGGCTTCTGGCGCCGTCGGCTCTGTGGTCGGGCAAATCGGCAAGATCAAGGGCTGCCGGGTAATTGGAATTGCCGGCGGCGAGCGGAAGTGCCGTTTCGTCAAGGATGAACTGGGATTTGACGAGTGCCTTGACCACCGGCGGCCGGACTTGGAGGAGCGACTCAAGCCAGCGTGCCCACGGGGCATCGACATCTACTTTGAGCTCGTGGGCGGCCGAGTGTTTGATGCCGTGCTGCCGTTGCTCAACAACTTTGCTCGCATCCCGGTATGCGGCCTCATCGCCCATTACAATGCGACCGAACTGCCGCCGGGGCCGGACCGCCTGCCGACGCTGCTGCGCGACATGTTGGTTAGGCGTCTCACGTTCCGGGGATTCATCGTGAACGACTTTGCGGCGCAGTACCCGCAGTTCCTGGCCGACATGACGCAATGGCTGCGAGAAGGCAAGCTGAAATACAGGGAGGACATCACCGATGGGCTTGAGAACGCGCCCTGTGAGCTAATTGGGCTGCTCCGCGGCGAGAACTTCGGCAAAAAGCTCATCCGGGTGGGCGCGGAGCCGGCAGGCGCTTGAGTCAGCGGCCGCATCCTAACGTCGTGTTGATGCATCATCTCGGCTGAACAGGTCGTTCGGTCCCCCCGCCCGTCGTGAGTCGACACGCGGGTTCAAGGAGCGGTTCCAAGACGTCGTCGGCGATTGCGATCGATGCCCCTCGTTGGAGAAAGTCCACGCTCACCAACAGACGAGTCTCGCCGTCGCGCACGAGAACCGTTCCTTCGATGCCCTCAAGGTCGCCATCCCGCACACGCACCCGGTCGCCGGGCAAGATCCGACTTTCTATGGTGATCGGCTCTTGGGACTCGATCAGCCGACTGAACTGGCAGAGCTCGCGGCGTAGCCGCTCCCCGTCGCCGACGTCCGCGATGCTGAACACACTCCTGGTTTTCCAGGCGACGCTCAGCTCCTCGTCAGCCAGCACCGCAAAGACGCAACCCGGGAAGACCGGTAGAAGCAGGGTTGTGGTTCGGCCGTGGAAGAAGCCCAGCCCGCACAGCCTCTAACTAAGCGTTAGCCCCGTAGGGCAACAGGTCAGACCGCTGTTCTGTTCGGGAAAACCGCGGAAGAAGAGCCAGCCCGCCCCACCGATTGGCAAGACATCCTGTGGCTCAGCGCCCCGACGGGTGGCCTCGGAGGGTTAGCCCGCATTTCTCACCGCGCGGCGGGAAGGCGGGCGGAGGGGCTGGCGGATCGGGTTGGCGCGGCGGGCGGCTTCGTAGCGGGGCGACGGCGAGCGGAGCGGTGGGCGGTGGGGGGGTTGGTCGAGGCAGCTGGACGCGCGGGCGTCCTTTTTTCGGTTCGTGCGCAGTCCGGTAGCGCGTCGGGTGGTCGAATCGTCGAGACGAACGCCGCTGCGGCGGTCACGCCGGCGCGGGAGATGGGGGCGGGAGCTGCCAGCGACGTAAGTTCTCGAACGCCTGGCGGAAGACCGCCTGATACGGGCAACTCTGGGCCAGCGAGAACCACACCCGGCGAACGCTCACGCGGACGACCGCCCCGATCTTGAGCAGCTTCAAGCGGATCGTGTCGCAGCGGGCCTGCGCCAGCGGCGTGTCCTTCAGCCCGTGCTGTCGCACGGCTTGGAGCAGCACGTACGCCGCGCTGGATAACCACAGCCGCAGTTGGTTAGCCCGCAGGGTCTGGCAACTGGTGCGGTCGGCGAACAGGAACAGTTGCTGTTCCTTGATGCGATTCTCCATCTCGCCCCGCGCGCAATACAGGTCTTCGTACAGGGCCCGCGCGTCGAAGCGCTCGGCCGTGAGCGACGTGACCACGAACCGCGGATTGGCGCCTTGGGCCAGGTGCTCGGCCTTGCCGTAGAGCGCGCTGGACGGAATCGCAGCGCAAACTGATGCAGCGCGCATTCCGCTATCATGCGATCCGTTCGGGCATCATGGCTGCGTCGCTGCTCCTGCTGGCCTTCTTTGGCAGGGAGATTCACGGCAACTTCACTGCCAAGAGCTTAGTCCAGCGACTGCGGACGGCGCAGCTTCAACAAGTTCCCGGCATCGTCGCTCAACTGGATGGCTACCGAAAGTGGGCCGATCCGCTTCTCCAGGATGCGGTTGCTAACGGCGCCGAAGACTCGAGCGATAAGCTGCATGCGAGCTTGGCGCTGTTGCCCGTTGACTCTCAGCAGGTCGATTACCTGTACGGGCGGCTCCTCGCCGCCGAGCCCGAGCAGGTCGCAATCATCTGTGGTGCGTTGGCCGATCACCGGGAAGAATTGACCGACCGTTTGTGGACGGACGTGCCCAGGCCGGCCAATGGCAGGGAGCAACAATTCCTGTGCACGGCGGCCGCCTTGGCGGCCTTTTGCCCAGATGATCCTCGCTGGGAAGAAAACCGTGCCGAGACGGCGCGGCAACTGGCGCTCGTGAGCTCATTCTTCGTCAAATACTGGATGGACGCGCTTCGTCCCGTGCGCGGAAGCCTCCTGGCCCCGCTGGCAGCTGTGGCTCGTGATCCGGCCCGCACGGACGTGGAGCGGTCGCACGCGGCGGACATTCTCGCCGACTACGCGAAAGATCAGCCGGAGCTGCTGGCGGAGCTGATTGCCGACGCCCAGGACGCGCAGTTCGCCGTGCTGTTTCCGGTGCTTCAGGCACACGGCGAGACGGCCGTCGGTGGGCTCTCCTCCCTCGTCGAGAAGCATGCGGCTGCCTACTCCACAAGCCCACCGAACGAGAAAGAAGTCTTGGCCAAGCGGCAAGCCAATGCCGCGGTGGCCTTGCTGCGGATGGGGCGCGGCGACCAGGTGTGGCCGCTGCTCAAACATTCGCCCGATCCGCGGCTGCGGAGCTACTTGATCCACCGTTTTGCGCCCCTGGGCGCCCGCGCCGAGATGCTGCTTGCGCCAATCGGCGACGATCGAGAGGAGCCGTCGATCCGCCAAGCCCTGCTGCTGGGCTTGGGTGAATTCAATCCGGCGACGTTGCCCGATGAAATACGGCGGTCCTTGGTCCTCCGATTGCTCGACCTTTACGAACATCACCCTGATGCGGGGGTCCACGGCGCCGCCGACTGGCTGCTGCGGAAATGGAAGCAGGGGGATCTGGTCCAGGAGCTCGATCGCAAGCTCGCCGAGAGCCATCCGCAACGTCAAGACCGCCAAGCCAAGTCTCCGCGCGGGTGGTTTGTCAACCGCCGCGGGCAAACACTGGCCATCGTCCCCGGGCCCACGAAGTTCACGATGGGCTCACCGACGACCGAGGCCCAAAGACAAGAGGACGAGGGACAACATGAAGTCGGCCTGAGCTACACGTTCGCCATTGGCGCCAAGGAAATCACGGTCGCCGAGTACGGACAATTTCTGAACGAGAACACCACGGTCGCGCGCTTCAACATCCAGCAATATGCGCCTGCTGCTGACTGTCCCCAGGTGGCGGTCGATTGGTATGACGCGGCCAGGTATTGCAACTGGCTGAGCGACAAGGACGGGATTCCCAAGGAACAATGGTGCTACGTGGAACAAGACAAGACGGTGCGGCCGGCCGCCGACTTCTTGCAGCGGCGGGGCTACCGTCTGCCGACGGAAGCCGAATGGGAGCACGCTTGCCGAGCGGGCACCGTGACTGCGCGTTACTACGGCGAAACGGAGGAGCTGCTGGACAAATACGGATGGCACGTGCGAAATTCGGGTGGTCGGGCTCAAAGCGTGGGTGTACTAAAGCCGAACGATTTCGGTCTGTTTGACCTGTACGGCAATGCGATGGAGTGGTGTAACGACTGGTACGGCAGATTCGAAGGAGGCGTAGCACACGATCCGCTTGGCGCGAGTGAGGCCTCGGACCGGGTGCTCCGCGGCGGGGGCTGGAGCCTCGTGGGCAGCGATTGCCGCTCGGCGGACCGCCTCGGGTACACGCCGGACATCCGGAACCTGTACTTCGGGTTCCGCCTGGCCGCAGTTCAGTCGAGCAAGTAAGCGGAGCCAGGTAGCTCGGCGTGGAGCGTAGGCCGACAGACGTAGGCGAAGTGGAGCGGAGCGGAACGTAGCCGGAGCCTTTCGTGCCGGAGCGGAACGCCGAGCGGGGGGTGCAGGGGGGGGTACTCCCCCCTGCCGGCGCGCGCTATCGACCACGAAAATGGGAGCTTGGCGTAGTTCGGGGCGCGTCTGCTGCTGCACCGCAGAACGACGCGGAGGACTACACCAACCCGACGCGCAAGCGAGGGAGGAGCGCCGCGTGACGTCCTGTGGTGATTCCCCCCTCGCTTGCGCGCCCAGCTAGTGTGCCGGCCCGCCTGAAGTCTTCCGTTTATGTCGCGCGGCGTGCCGTTTGTGTAGCGCGTCTCGGGCGGCTATTCCCAAGAACACGACTCGTGTCGTGTCACCGGGGCGCGTAGATTGACGCGCGCAGGCTGAAATCGCCCGAGAGGCCGCCTCATAGCGTCTTCAGGTACTCGATCACCGCCATCCGATCCTCCTCGCTCAGCGCGTCGCCAAACCGGTGGCCGGTGTTGTGCTGCCCGGACTGCGTGGTGTCGTACGTTCGGCGCCGCTCCATGGCCGGCGCCTCAGGGCGGCCGGGTGCCTTCTCCAAGACCGTGATCTTCCAGCCTAGCTTGGCGGGATCGTAGTCCTCCTTGCCGGTGCGGTAGGAGCGGGTGAAGGCCTTCGGCCGGACCTTGGAGTTCAGCACGTCATAGATCGTAGGGACCGAGCCGTTGTGGAAGTACGGGGCCGTGGCCCAGACGCCGTCCAGGGGTGGCGCCTGGTAGCCGCCGCGGTCTACCGCTTGCAGCCGCTTGCCGTGGGGGCCTTTCTCCTGGGCGAACCAACTCTTGTTGTAGAACTCCAGGTTCTTCTCCGTCAGCGCCTCGGCCAGCCGGCGGTCGGTGCCGATCACGTCCAATGCGACGACCTTGTTGGGGTACGTCCAATCCGTCCCGTAGGTGCCGTGGCAGCGGGCGCAGGTCCGCTCGAAGACGCCGCGGCCGCGGGCGGCCAGCGCCCCATCCACGGCAAACGGATATTTCGGCGGCTGCACGCTGAGGACGAAGGCGTGGATCGCCGCGAAGACCGGCTCCTGCTTCTTGATGTGCTCCGGACCGTTGAGCGGGTTGAGCAGGTTCACCATATCCATGCGCATCGCTTGGGCGTCCCCGTTGCCCGTCCAGTTGCGGATCTTTTTCTTCTTCAGCAGCCACCAGGCGGGCGGGTCGCTGCTCAGGGCGGGCGCGTACTCGACCTTGGCGGGCGTGCGCAGGTTCAGATCGTCGTCCCGAAACGCCATGAGAAACGCGGCCGGGTTGACCGGATCAATCACCCCGCGGACCGAGCTGAAGCGGAAGGGCAGATCCATCTTGGCGATGCTGGCCGCCGTCAGCTCGTCGAACAGCCCCTGCATGTCGAGCGAGGCGTTCCCCAGGCCGATGTAGGTCTCTCCGGCGACAGAGCCGGCGTGGCACAGCAGGCAATCGTTGACGATGCCCTTGCCCAAGAGTCCGGAGGTCGTGTGAAGCCCCAGGGGGAGCCCGTCGTTGTCGTAGGGCGCGGAGTGCAGGCCGTAGCGCTCGCGGAAGGCGGCGTCGTAACTCGCCGGCTTTTCTTTCAGTCCCCACTGCTTCCAGGCGTCGGCGTAAGCCGCCAGCGGCCAAATCGCCGGATTCAGCGCGGGCCGTCCGCGGACCGCCTGCCGGCCTTGCTCGACCTTGGCCTTCTCGTCCGTCTGCTGCCCCACCGCGGGAGGCAAGCCGAGGGACAGTGACAACCCTGTGACGATGATCGCAAGCCAACGCTTCATGTGTTTTCCTCCCTTGCTACGTCGATCGATGATACTGCACCCTTATACTGCGGAACGACGCGCGGGGTCATGATACCGTCCTCTTCTCGGAACAGCGAGCGGGCCTCCTGCATCGTGGCGACTTCCTGCTCGTATTCGGTCTCCTGATCCAGTGGCCGGCGCAGGGCGTCGAATTGGTCCCTCGCCCTCTCCCAATCCCGACTGAGCCGCGTCGGCACAAGACCAGCAGCAAGTTGCGGGAATCCTGGCGAATCGTGCGGGCGATGCCGGTTTTCCGGCCGCGGCACGGCACAACACCCGACTATTTCTCGACTTAGCCGTTGCATTCGCCGGGCCACGCCTTATTCTACAGATTACGGCATTCTACCTACTTTCCGTGGATTTAAGACCCGATTCACCACGACCGGCCGCGGGCGGCGGTGGCCCCGTCCATTTCGCCCGCGCGCCGGGATTCGGCGTGGTGGTTTTTTGCTTATGGAAGCGCTGCTCCCCAAGTTTGAGCTCAGTCCCACGACGTGGGTCTACATCACCTCGATCGCGCTGGTTGGCTTTTTCTTCAAGTTCAACCGGCTGATGAGCGTGCGGAACCTCGATCTGGTGGGGCTGATCGCACTGGCGCCGGGCTTGCTGCTGGTGAGTTACGGACGGCTGGGGATCCCCAGCGAGGGGATTGCGCCAAGTGAAACCGTCGAGGCCAGCGGATTCTTCCTTTTGCTGGGCGTCGGCTTGTTCTTCCTCGGCCGGCTGATCGCTGATTTGTTCATGACGCGCCGGCCGCTGTTGGAGCCGAACCTGTCGCAAGGCGGCCTGACTTGGATCGGCTTCGCGCTGTTCGTGTTCTTGGCCGCGGCGATTCTCACGACGCATTACCAAGGCGTGCCGCCGCCGAGCGGGGCCGAGGGGACCGACGCGCGACTGAAGTTCGCCGTGCTCGATCTGTTTCCGGTGATTCCCAGCCGCACGTTCAACGAGGTTCCCGCCGAGCCGGCGGCAGTCAACGAGCTGGCCGCCCGCATCCTGTGCGTGCTCTCTCATCTAGCGGTCGTGGCGGGCCTGATCTACATCGGCCAGCGACACTTCGACAACCTGTGGACCGGCATGGGCATGGCCACGCTGTACCTGATGCTGCCGTACACGGCCCAGTTCGCGGGACGCGTGCACCACGTGGTGCCCTCAGCGCTGCTGGTGTGGATGATCGCCCTCTATCGACATCCGCTGGCGGCCGGCTCGCTGCTGGGAGCGTGCGTCGGCCTGATCTACTATCCGGCCTTCCTGATCCCGCTGTGGGCCAGCTTTTACAGCCGCCGCGGCTGGCTGCGTTTCTTCGCCGGGCTGGGTTGCACGCTGGGCGCAATCGCCGGCTCCGTCGCAATCCGAGGGGAACTGCAGTTCTGGGAGCACTACAAGGACATGTTCAATCCCTGGCGCGGGGCCGGAGAGGGCCTCTGGCTGCACTGGTATCCCGCCGCCCGCCTGCCGATCAGCGTGCTCTTCTGCTGTTTCGCCATCGGCATGGCCATCTGGCCGGCGCGGAAGAACATGGGCACGCTGCTGGCCTGCTCGGCGGCCGTGATGCTCGGCACGCAGTTCTGGTATCCCGACGGCGGCCTGCTGATGATGAACTGGTATCTGCCGCTGTTGCTGCTGACGATTTATCGGCCGAACTTGGAACACCGCGTGGCGACCACCACCGTGGCCGTCCGCAGCGTCCGCCGCCGCACGCCGATTCCCGTCGTCAAAGACACCCCGGCGTAGGACATGTATCCTCAGTTCGATCGGGGCCGTCTCCGCATCCAGCCCCTGGCCGAGCGCACGCACGACGTTCCGCTGGCCAGCTTGTTGCCGCTGGATCACCAGCCGCCGCCCTTGGGACCGGACGAAACGGCCGCCATTTCCACGCTGGGCCAGCGCCTCGTCGCGGCCCGGCAGTCCGGCGCCGCCCGGCTGCTGATGATGGGCGCCCACGTGATTCGCGCCGGCGTGGCCCGGCAACTGATCGACCTGATGGAGCGCGGCCTCGTCACCCATATCGGCATGAACGGCGCCGGCCCGATCCACGACTACGAGCTGGCCTTGATCGGCGCCACTTGCGAGAGCGTGGCCCGCTATATCCGCAGCGGCGAGTTCGGCCTGTGGCGCGAGACCGGCCGGCTGAACGACATCATCGCCCGTGGGGCGGCCGCAGGGCTCGGCCTGGGCGAAGCGATCGGCCGCGAAATCCACCAGCGCGATTATCCCCACAAAGAGATCAGCGTGCTGGCCGCCGGCTATCGGCTGGGCGTGCCGGTCACCGTGCACGTGGGAGTCGGCTACGACATTCTGCACGAGCACCCCAATTGCGACCCGGCCGCGCTCGGCACGGCCAGCTACCGCGATTTCCTCACGATGTGCCACACGGTCGAGAAGTTGGAAGGAGGCGTCTTCCTCTGCTTCGGCTCCGCCGTGATGGGACCGGAGGTGTACCTCAAGGCCCTGGCCATGGCCCGCAACGTCGCCCACCAGGAGGGGCGCGAAATCCGGCACTTCGCCACCGCGGCGTTCGATCTCATCTCCATCCAGGGCGATACGCAGGCCGAGGCGCCCAAGTCGAACCCGCAGTATTACTACCGTCCCTGGAAGACGATCCTCGTGCGAACCGTGGCCGACGGCGGCGAGAGCTTCTACGTCTGCGGCGACCACCGGGCGACCGTGCCGCATCTGCGGCTAGCGGCGCTGGCGGCGGGTGGGTAGGCACTTCCATCGGTGCCGGCAGCCGGTGGTAAACTCTGCCGCCTGTGCCGGCCACGCGGACCGCCCGCGCGCGACGGCGGCCCTATTTCCAGCGGCGGCCCTCGGCATTTCTTGCCGACCACTTTCCGCCGTGTAGGATTGCCTGGGCGGCGGTGCCTCTGTCCTTTGGTACACTAACCCGACGCGCAAGCGAGGGAGACACTCCACCGAGCGTCGATGGCCGATGACCCCGGCCTAGGCGTGGGCTGCCGCTGTCTGCTCGTCTGCCAACCGCTAACCGACCCGCCCTCGCTTGCGCGTCGGGTTAGTGTCGCGTTTTGTCACCTCGGAACATTCCGACGCATGAGCGCCACACTCCCCACGGATCGCCAGCCCTCGCGACGGCCTTGGCAGTCGGCCGCCATCGCCTTCTTGCTGGTGGCGTTCTTGGCGGCCTGGGCCGCCGCGTGGATCACGGTCCGCGACCGCGTGGCCTCGCAGAACGACTATTACCTGACGGCCGACCAGATCGACCTCACGCCGCCGCCGCCGTGGATTCACTCGAACGTGAAGGCCGAAGTGCTCCGCGACGCCAGTCTGGACCGCCCGCTGTCGCTGCTGGAGGACGACCTGGCCCGCCGCATCTACGAGGCCCTGCCGCTGCACCCGTGGATCGCCCGCGTGGAGCGCGTCAGCAAGCGATACCCGGCCCGCATGATCGTGGACGTGGTCTACCGCCGGCCGGTGTGCATGGTCGAGGTCTACGATGCCGGCGTGTGTCGCGGGGTGCACCCGGTCGATGTCGAAAGCGTGGTCCTGCCGACGGCCGACTTTTCGCCCATCGATGCGGCCCGGTTTCCGCTGCTGCGGGGCATCGACACGCAGCCCAGCCAGCCCGGCGCGCCCTGGGGCGACGATCGCGTGCTCGAAGGCAGCCGCCTGGCCGCGGCGCTCTCCGACGCCTGGATGGAGCTGCAACTGGCCAGCCTGGCCCCTCTGCCGCGACCCGACGAACTGGTTGACGAGCCGTATCGCTATGAACTGCTCACGCGGTCCGGCGTTCGCGTCCTCTGGGGCCTGCCGCCCACCGCAAGCGCAGCCGATAAGACGCTCTTGGAAGCCAAGATCGCGCGGCTGCGGCAATCGCTGGCCGAGCTAACCGGCCGTGACACGCCGCCGCGAGTCATTCATCTCGAAGGCTTGGACGCCGTACAGGAACCGAGCCGCGAACAAAACGATTAGCCATCAGACGTGCGTTCCGCGGCGCGCAGAACGAGCGGCGCGACTTCTGCCGATGCAAGCGAGTGTAGAAGCTCTCGTGACATCCCGCGACAGGTGTTTTCGCGGATACTACGGCCCGTCGAGGTGACTTGGGAATAGCCCTCGGATCAAAGCGAGACACAACGCATTCCCCGGGCAAGGCTTCCGCGAACCGATGAGGCAGGACTCGCGGTTTCGCAGGGGACGCAAACGGAACATCAGCGTGACATAAACGGAAGACTTGCGCCGATTGTGGGCGTCGTGGGGCACGTTTCCAACGTGCCTTTGCCCCCGCGGGCACATTAGAAAACGTGGCAAATCTCCTCTCCCCGCCGGGGAGAGGCTGGGTGACGGGCCTTTCGGTCACGGAGAGCGTGCCCCACGTCCGCGGCCGTCACGTCACCCGGTACCCCGCCGCGAAGAGCGCCGCGTAGACTGCCGGCAGAAACCCGGAGAGCGCGCAAAGCACGGCTACCAGCACCACACCGACTTAGTTGATGAGGTACCCTGCAGCGTATAACGCCGAGTAGGCGAACAGCAAGAGGGCCATAGCCATGATCGCGAGCGATGCCGCCGCGGCGGAAATACGCGACAGGACTTGTCCGAGGACCAGGTAGATTGGAAAAGCGACGCTCATAAACCGTCCCATTGAGCCGAAGGACATCTCGTACGCGCGCGTTGCGTAGGGAAGGAAGAGCAGTCCGGCCACCAAGAGCGTCTCGGGCCAATTGAGCCAGTTCTTCCACTTGCCGAGCCAAGTCAATCCGATCGCCATGGCGAAGTACAGAGGATTGGCCAAATGCAGACTGAAGAACGCGGACGCAGGCACGCCTTCACGCGCCCAATAGCCCGGCGACTGCGGGTCGAACACGGCCCAAACTGGCTGTAAGGTGAGAAGGGCGATCAACTTGCTGTCCCATGTGGATGGAGGCTGCACCCGCCAGTTTTCATGAGCCTTGGCGAATGCCAAGGCATCTCCAAACGCCACATACTGATAGCCCATGTACGCGAAGAGCCCCCAGCAGCCCAGCGGCAACGTCGCTGTTAAGCGAAGCCAGCGATGCCGGCCGGGCGCGCTCGTTTGCCACACGTGGAGTGCCAGGGGAAACAACAGAGCTACTCCGACGGGCCGAATCGCTGTCGCCAACCCCGCCACAACAGCGCAGAGGGCCAGTGGCCAGCGCGCCATCATTCCGTACATGGTCATCACGGAAACCAACAGAAACAGCGATTCGGTGTACGCGCAGCGAAAGAAGACACCGGTGGGGAACAGGCCCAGCGCGATCAAGCTGAAAGTCACCACTTCCCGGGGGCCGTCTGGCCAGCGCAGCGCGAGG
>JBGQHD010000034.1:0-13665 GCA_041497795.1 Planctomycetia bacterium | reverse complement strand
CCCCTCGACCGTCACCGTCGAGCCCGAGTTTTTCGTCGACGTCGTGAAACTCGCGCGCCGGTACGGATTCATGGTGATCAGCGATTTCGCCTATGCCGACGTGGCGTTCGACGGCTATGTGCCGCCCAGCTTTTTGTCGGCCCCGGGGGCCAAGAGCGTCGGCGTTGAATTCACCACCATGAGCAAGGGCTACAACATGGCCGGCTGGCGGGTCGGCTTCGCGGTGGGCAACGCCGAGATGCTGCGTGCCCTGGCGACGGTGAAAGCCTATTACGATTACGGCATGTTCCGCCCGATCCAGATCGCCGCGATCGTGGCCCTACGGCACACCGACGCGGCGGTGGAAGCCCAGGCCGCCGTTTACCAGCGCCGCCGCGACGTGCTCTGCGACGGACTGTCGCGGCTCGGCTGGACCATCAACAAGCCGCGGGCCACCATGTTCGTCTGGGCCAAAATCCCCGAGCCGTGGGCGAGCCAGATGGCGTCGATGGATTTTGCTCTCAAACTGCTGGAAGAAGCCGACGTGGCGGTGAGCCCGGGCGCCGGCTTCGGACCCGCTGGCGAGGGGTTTCTGCGGCTTGCGCTCGTGGAGAACGAAAACCGGCTGAAGCAGGCCGTGCGGCAGATCGGGCGGTGCTTGAAGGGGGAGGGGGAGAAGCCGAAGGGGCGGAAGGCGGAGAGGGTGGAAGAGGCATGAGAACGCACGCGGTTCGCCGCACTCTTTCAATTGGAGGACACCGCCTCACAGAAACCGTTGTAGTTGTCGGGGAAGCAGAGGCACGCTGCCTTAAGCGCTCGCTCGAACTGCTGGCGATTTCTTGTCTTGGCCTCTGGAGTCGCCCACGGTGGGCCGTCCGGTGGTTCTCCGGCCCAGCAGATCAAGCCTTCCAGCGCGGCACGGAGCTTGCGATTCTCCAGACGCAAAGCAGTGATTAGTTCTTTGTTGGACTCGGACGCCACGCTATCGGTGACACAAAGGAGAAGGAATGGACGTGTTTTTTCAATCTCACCCGGACGTGATCCTCGCAACCAATACCTTTCGCAACGTCCCCACAATCATTCAGTACGAAGACACTCCGCTCCTGGAAGTGGGGAAATACGAGCCTGCTGGATATTCGGCTAAGTTCTCCATCTACCACAGCGACGGCACAAAAATAGGGGTTGTAAAGGGCAGCCAGCTCTACCCGACGGAGGCAGGCAAAAAGGCCAAGGTCACTCCGCGATATGAGCCAAACCTGACGGTTTGGGAATTAGAGGGCAAGCCAATCCTTGAGCTGCGAAGGGAAGGTGCGGCGGCGCTCAGAGGCTGGGCTGAGCTGTATGCACCGGAAGGCGTGCTGATCAAAGCGATAGACTCGGGCATATCTGGACTTCTTCGCGGAGGAAATGCTCTGCAAGTAGGCGGAGTAACGATGTCTGGCGCTGTGTTTGATGGCTGCAAAATCGGCATCCATGTTCGACGCAATGGGATCGGGCTTGGCGCTGGCGGCGGCACGATCTTTACCGGCTACATGAGCATCTGTGGTGGCCAAGCACCTCCAGCAAACCCGCCGTCAAACTAGAAGCAACACCGGCACCGTCCGCTGAACTCGCGTGCCAACGTGTCCTAGTCGAAAGGCCGAGTGGTTTAAGTAGGAGGGCAGAAAATGGGGCATGCCATCGCCACTGCGAAGCTCAAGCGAATCAAACCGATCGGGCCGCGCGATGCCGGTATGCCGATGACCTTCGCCGAGTTCGAGTCGGCGGAATTCGTGCCCGGGCCTCGGTATGAGCTTATCCATGGAGTCCTGGTCGTGTCGCCAGCGCCGCTGCCTGCCGAGCGAAACTCAAACGACGTTCTCGGCCATTGGTTGCAGCAGTATCAGGATTCTCATCCTCAGGGGGCGGCGCTAGATCTGACGTTGCCAGAGCATGACGTTCGCACGAAGAAATGCGTCCGGCGTTGTGATCGCGCGATTTGGATTGGCTTGGGACGTGTGCCTCGATTCGAGGGAGTAGTGGCCAAGCGCGATCGGCCGTCGATCATCGTGGAGTTTCCCTCCTCTCGACCGGCTGACCAGCGGCGGGATTACAAAGAGAAGGTGATCGAGTACCGCGACATCAAGGTGCAGGAATACTGGATCATCGACCGCTTCCGCCGCAACGCGACGATCTATCGCTGGCGCGGCAAGCGGTGGGTCAAGCAGGTCGTGAAGGAAGACGAGATCTACGAGACGCCGCTGCTGCCGGGCTTCGAGCTACCGCTGGCGAAGCTGATGGCCGTGTCGGACAAGTACCGGAATGTGAAGCCTGTCCTGACCGAAGAGGATGAAGAGCTCGGCCTGTACACGGTGGACGACGATCCCGACTGACGTCGTGGGCAAGGAGATCAAGCAATGTGCACCGTAATCCGTGCGGTCGGACGAGACTTTGACGTGGATCGATTTTCCACTGATTTGCCTGTCTGTACGCGCTACCGCCGGGGAGAACCGCGGTGTCCGGCAAGCCAGCCAAATGGGCCGCGACATGAATGGTCTGGCGTCCACATTTCCGTCAGTGAAACGGACTTTCAGGACTTCCCACGACAGGTGCAAGACGCTATCTCCTTTCTAACGGTGAATAATCACGAAGTCGCAAGGCTACGATCGTTTCCTGGCATCGAGCACGTTTACTTAGACTTCGGCATAGCTCGCCGAGACGTGCTGCTGCAATGCGACTATCTGCCGCCGGAATTGGTGCAGCTCGCCGGAGCGTTGGGCTTAGGTATTGAACTATCGCAATATCCAGCTTATTCAACCGACGAGGGACCAGCGAATGACGACGATCGGATTCGTGACGACGAAACCAGGGAAGTGCCGTCATGAATGTTCTCGCAGAGTTACGCCGCCGCTTCGCCGAGGCCCTGGCGCCAGCGGTGGAGCCGACGGCCGATTTGCTCGATATGGTCCGGCGGGCCCAGGATGCCAAGTTCGGCGACTATCAGGCGAACATGGCCATGCCGCTCAAGGCTCGGCTGGGCAAGTCGCCTCGCGACATCGCGGCCGACATCGCCCAGCGGCTGAAGATCGACGACCTGTGCGAGCCGCCGGAGATCGCCGGGCCGGGCTTCATCAACCTGCGGCTGAAAGACAGCTTCCTGATCGCGCAGCTTCAGGCAGCGGTCGCCGATGCGCGGCTGGGCGTGCCGGCTGTGTGGTCCGGTCACTCCGTGACCGGAGACGGGTCACGGAGTGACCCGACCACACAGAATGCCCCGACCACGCGCAAGACCTTCGTCATCGACTATTCCGGGCCGAACGTGGCCAAGCCGATGCACGTGGGGCACATCCGCTCCACGGTCATCGGCGACGCCCTGGCCCGCACGTTGCGGTTCCTCGGCCACCAGGTGATCGGCGACAACCACATCGGCGACTGGGGCACGCAGTTCGGGATGATTATCTATGGCTACAAGCACTTTCGCGACGAGAAGGCGCTGGAAAGCAACGCCGTGGACGAGCTCGCTCGGCTGTACCGGCTGGTGAATCAGCTCGTGGAGCATCACGAGTCGAAGGCCGATCTGCCGGCCAAGCGTGAAGAACTTGCCAAGCTGCAGGCCGCCGTCGAACGACAACCGGGCACTCCCGCAGCGGACAAGAAAGCCGCCAAGGAGGCCGAGCGCGAGCGCCGCCGGATGGCGGAGAAGCTGAGCGAAGGGCACGAGGAACTGGCTTCTCTGGAGCGGAAGGTCGCCGCGGTCGAGTCATCGCCGGAATTACAGAAGCTGGCCAAGAAGCACTACGACATCGGCGCTGCCGTGCTCGCCGAGACGGCCAAGCTGCACGCGAACGATCCGGAGAATCTCGCTCTGTGGAAGCGATTCATGCCGGCTTGCCTGGAGCGGCTCAATCAGGCGTACGAGCGGCTGGGGATCAAGTTCGACGTCACATTGGGCGAGAGCTTCTATCACGACCGTCTGGCCGGCGTGGTGGACGATTTGCTGCGCCGCGGCATTGCTCGGGAGAGCGAGGGGGCGATTTGCGTGTTCCTGGATGGCGGCGAGGCGACACCATCGGACGGACGGATTGAAAATCCGTCCTACACCGTTCCGCCGATGATTGTGCGGAAGAAGGACGGCGCGTTCCTCTACTCCACGAGCGATCTGGCGACGATTCAGTATCGCACGGAGCAGTGGTCGCCGGACGTCATGTTGTACGTGGTCGATCATCGCCAGAGCTTGCACTTCGAACAGTTGTTCGCGGTGGCGCGGCGGTGGGGCTTCGACCAGGTCGAGTATCGGCACCTCGGCTTTGGCACCATCATGGGCAAGGACGGCAAGCCCTACCGCACGCGGGCTGGCGACACGGTGGGCTTGGAGGGCCTGCTCGACGAGGCCGTGGCGCGTGCGTACCGCGTAGTCAGCGAGCTGGATGACGACCCGATGAAGAACCCCGACGGCCCGCAGCTCTCCGAGGAGGAACGCCGCCGCGTGGCCGAGGTGGTCGGCTTAGGAGGATTGAAGTACGCCGACTTGTCGCACAATCGGACGAGCGACTATGTCTTCGACTCCGACAAAATGCTGGCCCTCAACGGCAACACGGCCACGTACATGCAGTACGCCTACGCCCGCGTGCAGAGCATCTTCCGCAAGGGAGACGTGCAAATCGAAATGCTCCGCGCGTGTGCCACTGGCTCTGCCAGTGCGGAACCGGGGAAAGACGTCGGTCATGGCGACAGCACTGGCAGAGCCAGTGGCACCCTGCCGATCACCGTTAGACATGCCGCGGAGCGGGCCTTGGCCGTTGAGATCCTCCGCTTCGCTGAGGCACTGGACGACGTGGTCGCCGACTACCGCCCGAACCTGCTGACCGGCTACCTGTTCGATCAGCTCGCCCGGCAGTTCAGCACGTTCTTCGAGCATTGCCCGGTGCTCAAGGCCGAGACGCCCGAGCTGCGGAGCAGCCGGTTGTTGCTGTGCGACCTGACCGCCCGCACGATCCAGAAAGGGCTCGATCTACTGGGCATCGGCGTTGTGGAGAAGATGTGACGTCCGGCGAGCGGCCGGCGTAAGCCGGCTGATTAGGTGACGCCGCGTATGAGCCGGCTTACGCTGGCCGCTCGCCATCTAACGCCGGCCGCTCGCCTAGGAGCTCGCCGCCGGGCAGAGGTCGGGCACCAGCAGGTAATCGCTGGTCGGCACGAACGGCGAGCGGGGGCTGAAGCTCTCGCTGCTCAGCGGCTCGATCAGCGTCCGCAGGTTGCGGCGTGACACGATGCCGGTGGGCGCGTCGCCGCTGAGGATGATGGCCAGCGGGTCGTCGGTCCCCAGGAAGTGCTCCATCAGCGCATTCATCGGCGTGGTCTCGTCGAAACGCGTGACCGCGGAGGTCATCACCTCGGCGATCGTCTTGCCGGTCAGGCCGTCTTCGGCGATCCAGCCGAGAATGCGCCGGGGGACGATGCCCTGCAGGGCCCCCTGGCCGTCCACCACCGGGATGGCCTGCAAGCCGGTCTGGCGGAAGAGCGCGATCGCCCGCCCCAGCGGGCTGTCGGGCCCCAGCGTCGCGGTGTTGGGGGTCATCACGTGGCGGGCCAGCGTGGTGTCGAAGAGCTGGCCGGCCTGCGCGAGCTGGCTCCAGCGGGTCTCTTCGGCGACGCACTGGCCGTAAGTGGCCCAGCCGTCGTGGCCCGATTGCTGCGCCAGCGCGAGGGCTTCGGCCGCGCGTTCCAGAGAGTCGCCCGCCAGCACCGAGCCGTCCCGCTCCGCGGCCAGGCCGATGCTGAGCGTGATGCGAACCGACGCGCCGCCGCAGGCGAACTCCGTGTCGCGGGCCGCGCTGCAGAGCTGCTCGGCCCATTGCCCGGCGTTCTTCTCGTCCGTCCCCAGCAGGGCGGCGAACTGGCCCTGCTGGCAGCGAGCCAGCAAATCGACCGAGCCGGCCGATTGATCGAGCCAGCCAGCGAAGGCTTCCACCACTTCGTCGGCGGCCACGTCGCCGCGGCTTTGCCGGACGCTGGCCAGATGATCGACCTCCAACATGGCGTAAGCCAACGGGCCGGCGCTGGTGAGCCCGCGCGCCTTGGCGATGAAGCCCTGGCGGCTGAGGAGCCCCGTGAGCGGGTCCCAGCCGGCTTGCTCGCGCACGCGGCGCTCGTACTCCAGCACCCTGGCTCCGGCCCGCAGCCGCGCCAGCAGCTCGCCGTAGACGACGGGCCGGCTGAGGAAATCGTCCACGCCGGCTTGGATGGCCTCGGTGAGCGTTCGCGGCTGCGCTTCGTCGGTCACGAGAAAGGTGTAGACGTATTTCCGCCGACGCTCGCCCCCGGCCGACCGGCAGAGCGCGACGCACTCCGGCGTGCCGATGTCCCAATCCAGGATCAGGAAGTCCGGCCGATCGCCGGTCATCACCGTGGCGGCGCGTGAAGGCTCGGCGCACTGGCCGACTTCATACCCGAACTTGCGCAGGAAACGACTGACCTGGCGGAGCATTCCGCGATCGGCCGAGACCAGGAGTACCTTGAGCGGCTGAGACATAGGATCGTCGCCAGGGTGCGCTTGAGGCCCTTGGAAGAGTTTGTCAGGTGTTCGTGGTCAGTGGTCCGCTGTCATGGTTGTCGCGAATGTTCCCGTCAACGGACTACGGACAACTGACAACGGACCACCGTCAACTCTAGGTCATGGCACGGCTTCGGACGCTTTGGCGGCCGGGGGAAATCGGGCGTCCGGGCGGGCACGGACCGCCCAAAGCGCGTGCTATAGTTGCATTGCAGATAGTGCCTTGAGGGCTGACGCGCTGAAACCGCGCAACGACTCCGAGGCAGGCCTCCGCTCCGGTTGAGGTTCTTCGCTGCGCTAGAATGACGGGTGTGCGGCGGAATGACAGGTGTCCGGTGGAGTTACAGGTGTCCGGCAGAGTGACAGGTGAGTGGCGGAATGACAGGTAATCGGCCAATCGGCCGCCAGGCGCAGCGATGCGCCGACGCCAGGTGAGGGCGATGCAAACTCAAGTCATGCCCGACGTTCTTGCCGCCCGGGGCCACGCGATTCCGTGGCTGGAACGGGCTGCGCCTGCAGGTTCATCTCCCAGCCGCGTGTCGTTGACCTCCCTTCCTTTCACGATTGGCCGCCTGGCGCCGGCGGACCTGCTGGTCAACTCGTCTCGCGTGTCGCGCGAGCACGCCGCGATCCACTCGCGCGACGGCCGATTTTTCGTTCAGGACCGAGGGAGCACGAACGGCACGTTCGTGAACGGCGAGCGGATCGGCGATCAGGAAGTCGAGCTGCACGACGGCGACACGCTGGTGATCGCCGACGTCGAGTTCAGCTTCGGCGGCAGCCTGCCCGGCTCGGAGCAGGAGACCACCACGCAGGCCCTGCGGTCCACGCGGATCACGCAGGTGGACGGGTTGGACCTGATCCGCGCCGTCCGGCGGATGCACGAGGTGGTCACCCAGCGCTGCTTGCCGGCGCGATTCACGCCCATCGTGCGGTTGAGCGACGGTCAGGCCGTGGCTTTCGAAGCGCCGCTGGGCGACGACACCTCCGGCGCGCCGCGAGCGTTGGCCGAAGCTGAGTGCCGTCTCACGCTGCGGTTGCAGCAGTTGCGGCGGCTGACGGCGGCGGAGCAAGCCCTCGGCTTGCCGCACGACTCGCAATTGTTCGTCGGCGTCGTGCCCCACGAACTGGGCGCGGAAGACCTGGCCGAATCGCTCCTGCAGCTCGGCCAGGTCGTGGGGCAGGGCCGGCTGGTGGTCGAGCTGCCCGATAGCGCGGTTTCCGACGCCCCCATGCTGCTCAACTTGTGCGAGCAGCTCCGCGGGGCGGGGATCGGCATCGCCCACGTCGGTTTTTCGGCCGGCGGCGGGCAATTGCGGCAACGCAAAGAGTTCGCCCCCGATTACCTGAAGCTTGTCGGCTCCCTGGCCCGCGAGCTGCACCAAAGCGGCCCTCGCCGCCGGCAAGTTCAAGACATCGTCATCGCCGCCCGAGACCTGGGTGCCAAGGTCATCGCCGCCGACGTCCGCCGCGAAGAGGAAGCCGACGCCTGCCGGGAGCTCGAGTGCGACCTGGGCGTCGGCTCGTACTTCTCGGAGAAAGAGCGTCAGAATGCCACGGGCCATGGCACGTCCGTTTGCCTGATCTAGCCGGAGGCGCCACCCGTGTCGGTAGGACTGCTGCCAAAACAACCCATCCCGGGATACGAGATCAGGGAACGGATCGGCGCCGGCGGCTACGGCGAAGTCTGGAAGGCCGACGCGCCCGGCGGCCTGGTCAAGGCCATCAAATTTATCTATGGCCAAATGGACGAGGTGCGCGCCACCGGGGAGCTGAAGTCCCTGCAGCGCATCAAGCAAGTCCGCCACCCGTTCCTGCTGTCGCTGGAGCGGATCGAGGTGATCGACGGTCAGCTCGTGATCGTCACCGAGCTGGCCGACGGCTGCCTGAAGGACCGCTACACCGAGTGTCGCACAGCCGAAATGCCCGGCATTCCGCGGGACGAGCTGTTGGTGTACATGGGCGACGCGGCCGACGCCCTGGACTACATGAACGCCAACTTCTCGCTCCAGCACCTGGACGTGAAGCCGGAGAACCTGCTGCTGGTCGGCGGCCGGGTGAAGGTCGGCGACTTTGGCCTGGTGAAAGACATCCACGACTACACGGTCTCGATGATGGGGGGCCTGACCCCGATCTACGCTCCGCCCGAGGTGTTCGACGGCAAACCGAGCCACTTCAGCGACCAATACAGCCTGGCCATCGTGTACCAGGAGATGTTGACCGGCATGCTGCCGTTTCCCGGCAAAACGGCGTCCCAGTTGGCCGCCCAGCACCTGCACGGGCAGCCGCGGCTCTCTTGCCTGCCCGAGACCGACCAGGGCACGATCCACCGGGCGTTGTCGAAGACGCCCACCGAGCGGTTTCCCACCTGCCGGGCGATGATCGACCAATTGCTCGAAGCGGGGCGGGCACGGCGGCTGTCCAAATCATCCCCATCGGGCGTCGCCACCTCCCATCCGGACAAACAGGCGACAGGTTCGGAGCAGCTCCAGACGGCGCCCCTGGCTGCGCCCCAGGGCGGCGACGCCGCCACGGAGCAACTCGGCCCCGCGGCCGCCGGGCCACATATCGACACGAGCACGCAGATCCAGCCGTTGGTGCTGCGAAGCCGCGCCGAGGCCGTCGTCGCCGAGCTGCCGCCGGTGACTTGCGGTGCGGAGGAAATGCGCTTGCGGCCGACGCTGCTGGTGGGCATCGGGGGCCTGGCGGCCGTGACGCTGCGGGGCGTGCGCCGCTGCTTGCACGAGCGATTCGGCCGCCTGGATGCCGTGCCGGCGATCGGCATGCTGCTGTTGGACACCGACCGCACGGCCTTGTACCAGGCCACGCAGGGGGACCCTGCTTGGGCGTTTCAGCCGCGCGAGACCCTGGCCCTGCCGCTGAGGCGCACGCAGGACTACCGCCGCGACTCGGAAAAGTTCCTCAAATGGCTCAGCCGCCGCTGGCTGTACAACATCCCTCGCTCGCTCGAGACGGAAGGGCTGCGTCCGCTGGGCCGCCTAGCGCTGGTGGATCATCTCGACGACGTGCGGAGACGCCTGACCGAGGCCACCAAGCACATCACCGAGCCGGCGGCCATCGAGGCCACGAGCGAAGCCACGGGCATCGATTTCGCCGGCGGCGCGCCGCGCGTGGTGCTGGTGGCTTCGATTTGCGGCGGCACGGGAAGCGGCATGGTGCTGGATGCGGCCTACGTGATCCGGGCCCTGCAGCGGGAACTCGGCTTCGCCACGGCCGACGTCAGCGGCGTTTTGCTCTACGCCACGCCGATGAGCGCCCAGGCCCGCGAGCTGGCCACGGTCAACGCCTACGCTTGCCTCAACGAGCTGCATCATTTCAGCCAAAGGGCGCACGGATACCCCGGCGATCCGGCGTGCCGGCTGGCGGCGACCGGCCTGCCGCCTTTGGATCAGACTTACGTCGTTCACTTGGGCGACGACCTGGACGACGAGCGGCTGGCCCAGGGGGCCTCTTCGGTCGCGGCCTACGTGTACCGCGATCTGGCGACTCCGGCCGGTCCGCTGCTGGCCAAGTGCCGCGCGGCCGGTAAGCCTGCCGCCGAACAGGCGGAGATTCAGGTGCGAACGCTCGGCGTCTGTCAGGTGGGAGGCGCGGGGAGCGCCTTGGCCGACACGGCGGTGGAGCTGCTCGGTCGGGCCGTCGTCCAGCGTTGGAGCGGCGAGGCCTCGGGGCAGACGGGGCTGCTGGTGAAGGAACCCTCCGCCGGAGCGTCTCGCTCCCGGCACTCCGACGCCAGGGAAGCCAGCGAGGTCCCACGGCTGTCGCTGGAATGCGCCGACACGTTGGAGCTGGAGCTGCCGCGGCTCCGCGGGCGGATGGATCAGCTCCTGGAAGCCGCGCTGGGCAAGCCGCCTGCCGCTCACCTGGGAGCGCTGGTGCAGCAATTCGCGGCCCAGCAGGCCGCGCTGCACGGCGAAGACGGCCCGCTGGCGGTGGATGATTTCGTCGAGACGCTCGATCGGCTGCTCGGGCCGCGCTGCGACGAAGCGCAGTTGCCCGCCCCCACGGCGCCGCTGGAGAAGGCCCTGGTCAAGCAGATCGAGGCTCTGGCCGACAGCCGAGCGGCGACGCTCGTGGACTGGCTGTATCGAACGGCGGCGTTGCCGCAGGCCGGCGTGCAAGGGGCGCTGAAGGCGGCCGAGTGGTTCGTCCAGCATTTGCGCGCGTTGGAGAAGGAGGCCCGCGAGGCCAGCCAATCGCTGCGGCAGGAGATCTTGTCCTGCGAACAAGTCCTGCGCGGCGCTCCGGCGGATTCGCGAGCGAGCTTGCTGGGGCTGGGCCGCGGCAAGAAGGCCGCGCCGGAGCGCGACGAACTCTTGCAGCAGATGGCCCTCCGCAGGGCCGCCGATCTGTCGCTGCGGTGCTTGATCCGCCTGGTGCGCGGAATGGTGCAGCGCGCGGGAGTCGCGCTCGACGCACTGCGCGACCTGCGCCGTGCGCTGGGCGACCTGGTCCGCGGCTTTTCACCGGGTCCGCCGCTGGAAGACGATGAGGCCGGCGGCGGTCTGGGCGGGGTTCACCTGGCCGTCGGACGAGCGCTGCAATCGCGGCTCGACGAATTGACCGACCGGCTCGTCGAGAGCTTCTCCCGCCAGGTGCTGGGTGAGCGCGGCCTGCGCAGTCTGATCGAGCAACCCGAGCTGATCGCCCAATTGCCGGCGCAATTGCGGCAGGCGGGCAGGCAGTCCGTGCGGGCCGCGATCGGCGAGTGCGATCTGGCCGGCTGGCTGATGGAAGACGGCGAAAACCGCCTCAAAGAAGCGCTGGCCAAGGCGCAGCCGCGCCTGCTGACCGAGTGCGGCGGCGCCAGGCGGTATCTGATTTGCCAGCCGGAGGGAGCGCCGGACGGGGCCGACGTGCAGCGGCTGCCGGACGCCCTCTGCGAGGAATTCCACGTCCAGCCCATGCTGGCCGGCGGCCAGGACCCCGACCTGGTGATCTGCTGCGAGGCGGAAAACGTCTCGCTGGCCAGGGCGGCGGCGAACCTGACCGAGGAATCGCTCGAGCTGCCCCAGATGGCGGCGCGGGTCCGCACCCGAATCGACGTCGCCTGGACGCCGCTGCCGCAGTAGCCCCATCTAGCATTTTTCATTCTTCATTTTGCATTAACGCGCGGCGACGCAGTGCAAAATGCAAAGTGCAAAATGAAAAAATGCAAAGTGCGACCGAGAGGATGCAGACAGCGTCCCCCTCTGCCCTGCCGGCGCGTTACGGCTTGCCCATTCCGCAAAATCGCTCCGGCCGCGTGAATCGCCGGAGCGCAAACCTTCGTTTCGTTCCGACCCCGCACACAGCGATAGCAGGCGTCTTGCCGATATCATCCCAAGGACGCTCGGGAAACCCCAGAGCCTCTGAACTCGTGCACCGGGATGGAAAGGAGAGCAGCCGCATGCGACGTTGCTGTGCCCTGTCGGTCGTGGCCTTCGCCGCGGCCATCGCGACCACGTACCGCGGCGCTGCCCAGGCCGACGACTTTTTTTCCCGCCTCGGCCACGAGTTCTGCCGCGACTTCGAGCGCAACAACCACTGGCCCGAGCCGTTCATCTATCCCGACCGCGACGCCGCCGTGCAGCCGTTCGGGGTGATGATCGCCAAGGGCTGGCAAGTGCAGAACACGCTCTCGGAGAACCACTTCCAGGCCGATAACTCGCGCCTGGCCGACGCGGGCGTGTACAAGGTTCAGCAGATCCTCGCCGACCCGGTGGCCCAACGGCGGATGATCTTCGTGCAGGTGGCGGCTACGCCCGAGCAGACGACGGCCCGCATCGCCGCCGTCCGCGCCGCGGCTGCGGTGATGCTGCCGCCCGGGGCGGACGTGGCCGTTTATCCTTCCGGCATTCAGAGCCGGCCGTGGCTGGGGACCGAGGTGCTGAACATCCACGCCGGCTACGACAAGAGCCGCATGCCCGTGAAGCTGCCGGCGCCCAAGAAGGAGGAATAGCCTCAGGGCTGGGCGGCAGCGTCCTGCTGGCGATGGCGCCAGCCCCGCCAACGACGCACGCCACGGAGCGCGAAGGCCGAACAGATCGCGCAAGTTCCGCCGATTAGCGATTCGGCCTCATCGGAAGAGTCCGAACAACCGATATTCTTTGCCGCTTAGACTGCTCGTCACGGAGGATGGGGCATGAAGGTCTCGATCAAGCAAGCATTGTGGGCGCCCGCGCTGCTGGCATCGCTGGCGGGCTGCGGCGCCTCCGACGCGCTGCTGGCCCAGAGGGGCCCCGCGTCCAGTCAGGGCTCCCTGGGCAAGATCGCGGTCGAGGACAACCGCTCGCCCTGGCAGAAGATGAAGGACTCGGTGGCTTCGACGCTCGGTTCCGACAAGGAGTCGACCGCCAAGGAGTCCGAAGAGGTCTCCCTCAACAAGATGCCGCCCGCCAATCCGCAGCTCTGCGTGCGGGTCGCCCAATTGCACGAGCGCTCCGGCAACCACGCCGGCGCCGCCGACCAGTACCAGCGGGCCCTCAAGGCCGATCCGAACTGTCTGGACGCGCTGCTGGGCTACGCGCGGATGAACGACCGACTGGGACGCTACCCGCAGGCCCTGCCGCTGTACGAGGAAGCGGCGCGGAAACACCCGACCAGCGCCACGGCCCTCAACGACTGGGCGATCTGCCTCACGAACAGCGGCAAACCGGACGCGGCCGCCGCCGTCATGACGAAGGCCGTCAATTTGCAGCCGGCCAATCCGCTCTATCGCAATAACCTGGCCACGATCCTGGTCCGCATGAACCGTGGACCGGAAGCCTTGCAGCACCTTTCCGCAGTGCACCCGCCCGCGGTGGCCCACTATAACCTGGGCTATCTCTACCGTCGGGCTGGCAACGTGGAGGCCGCGCGACAGCACTTCGCGCTGGCGGTTCAGGCCGATCCGTCGTTCGCGCCGGCAAAGCAGTACCTTGCCGAGCTGGACGGCGCGCCTCGGCCGTCGTTGGCGCAGGCGCCGACGGTCGTAGGCGCCGCCCAGGCCGCGACGACGCTGCCGCCCGGCGCGCCGCGGTAGCCGGCGGCCTCTCACTATCCCGCCGCGCGTTCGTAGTGCCGCCTTCAGGCCGTTATTGGGCCGCCGTTCGTGGTGCGGCCTTATGTCGGCCGCCCGACGGGCTAAAGCCCCGCACTACCAATGCGTTGGG
>JBGQHD010000033.1:0-13819 GCA_041497795.1 Planctomycetia bacterium | reverse complement strand
GGCGGCCCCCGCCCGGCGGCGAGCTTCGACTACTCCGGCCCGATGACGGAAACGGTGCTGCTGGGCGTGCTGGCCATGCGCTCACCGGGAACGCGCCTGGAGTGGGACAGCGAGAAGCTGAAGGTCAACAACGCCCCCGAGTTGAACCAATACGTCCACGCCGAGTACCGCAAAGGCTGGACGCTGTGAAGCGTGGGGCACGTTTACCAACGTGACCGAACAACCCGTCGTGCACGTTCAGAAACGTGCACCACGTCGCCGGGAACGTGCTCTCGATGGACGGATCGCCTCCTTTCTATCGCAAGCACCTGCTGAAGACGGCTAACAAAGGATAACCACGAAGAGCACCAAGGACACGAAGGACAAGAGCCAAGGAACCGAGCTTTCCTTGGTGATCTTCGTGCCTTCGTGGTTTCCTCTTGCATTTACTTGAGAGTCTTTAGCGCCGTGTGATCGTCTCGTGCAGGTTCAAGATCACACGGGCCACCGAGGTCCACGCGGCCAGCTCGGCCGGGTCGATATTGCTGGGCGCCGGGCGCTCGCCGACGCGGAGCAGTTCCTCGGCCGCCTTGCGGTCGGCACGATATTGCGCCAGGTGTTTGCCGTACAAACCGGCCAAGACCTGCACCTCGGTCGGCTGGGCTGCTCGCGACAGGACTTGGCGATAGGCGTATCCAATCCGCGATTCAGGGGACGACTCGCCCGACGTGACGATCCGCTCGGCCAGCGCCCGGGCCGCCTCAACGTAGCTGGGGTCGTTCAGCAGCGTGAGGGCCTGGAGCGGCGTGTTCGAGCGGGCACGCTCGACGGTGCACGCCTCGCGGCTCGTGGCGTTGAAGGCCAGCATGCCGGGGTGCGGGAACGTGCGGCACCAGTAGGTGTACAGGCCGCGGCGGTACTGGTCCTCTCCCTTGTCGGGCTGCCACTCGCGGCGGGGGAAGTTGAGGTAGGCCCAATAGCCGGCCGGCTGATACGGCTTCACGCTCCGGCCGCCGAACTTGGGGACCAACAGGCCGCAGACCGCTAGCGCATTGTCGCGGATCAGCTCGGCATCCAACACAAACCGCCCCTGCCGGGCAAACCAGCGGTTGTAGGGATCGCGCTGCCGCAGCTCGGCCGTGGCGACCGACGTCTGCCGATACGAGGCCGACGTGACCAGCAGCCGCACCATGTGTTTGACATCCCAACGGTTGCTCTGGAACTCGGCGGCTAGCCAGTCCAACAGCGCGGGATGCGTCGGCCAGCTTCCTTGCGCGCCGAAGTCTTCGAGCGACGTGGCCAGGCCGCTCCCGAAGAGGTTCTTCCAGAGACGGTTGACGAAGACGCGCGCCGTGAGCGGATTCTCCGCATCGACCAGCCAATGGGCGAGGTCCAAGCGGCTTGCCCGGCGGCCATTCACTCCCAGCGACTTGAGAAAGCGCGGCGTATTGGGCTGCACGATCTCGCCCGTCTCGTCGAGCCAGTTGCCGCGCGGCAGGATACGAACGGTGCGCGGAGCGCCGGCCATCGCCACGAGGATCTGCGGCGCCTCCTTCTGAATCTGCTGCTTGCGTTTTTCGATCTCGGCGATCTCCTTCTGGGCGGCGGCCGCCTCGGCCTTCGCGCCTTGTGACTCGCGCCGCAGGGCCGCAATGCGCTCATCCAGCCGGCGCAGTTCGGCGGCTTGCTCGTCGGTGGGCATGCCGACCGGCTTCTGCTGGCCGACGGCGGTCTCTTGCACGTCGGCGAAGAAGGCCGCGAAGCTGTAGAAGTCGCGGGTCGTGTAGGGGTCGAACTTGTGGTCGTGGCACTCGGCGCAGCCCAGCGTGGCCCCCATCCACACGCTGGAGGCGTTTCGCACCCGGTCGGCGGCGTACTTGGCGATGTACTCCTTCGGCTGCGCGCCGCCTTCCTCGGTCGTCAGGTTCAGGCGGTTGTAGCCCGAGGCGATTTGCTGCTCGCGATTCGGATTGGGTAGCAGATCGCCGGCCAACTGTTCGACGGTGAAGACGTCGAACGGCTTGTTCGAGTTGAAGGCCGCGATCACGTAATCGCGGAGCGGGGCGTGCTCCCGGTGGTTGTCGCTGTGGATGCCGTTGGTGTCGGCGAACCGCACGAGGTCCAGCCAGTAGAGGGCCATCCGCTCGCCATACTGGGGCGAAGCGAGAAACCGCTCGACGAGCGCCTCGTACGCCCGCGGGCTTGGGTCGCTCACGAAGGCGTCCACCTCTTCGGCCGTCGGCGGCAGGCCGCGGAGGTCGAAGCTCAGCCGGCGAATGAGCGTCACGCGGTCTGCTTCGGGAGACAGCGCCAGGCCCTGCTCCGGCAGCGCGGCGACGATGAAGCGGTCGATCGGGTTGCGGATCGTGGGGGCATCTTGCCTGCCGGGCACGTTGGAAACGTGCCCCACGGCCACGGACGGCACGGCCGGCCGAGTGGGCGGTAGGTAGGCCCAGTGCCCTTTCCATTCGGCGCCCTGCTCGATCCAGCGGCGGATCAGCTCGATTTGTCGAGCGGAGAGCTTCCGACCCGAATCGACCGGCGGCATGTGCAGGTCCTTGTCCTTCGAAGTGATGCGGACGAAGAGCTGACTCTCCGCGGGCTTGGCCGGCACGATGACCGGGCCGTTGTCCTTGGTGGCGAACAGGCCATCCTTTTGATCGAGCCGCAGATCGGCCTTCCGCTGGCCCTTGTCCGGGCCGTGGCACTGGAAACAGGTCTCCGACAAGATCGGCCGGACGTCGCGGTTGAAGTCCACCTTATCTGCCGGCGCTGCCAAGACGACGGCAGGCAGCACGGCGTGGAAAGCAGCGAACAGAACGAATCGACGGGCCATGGCGGTATGACTTCGGCGGGAAGATTGGCGGTGGGGAGCCCATGCGCGGCCAGTGGGGCGCCCCTGGATGGCACTTATATCATGCCTAATGGCGGCCTCGACGCAAGCGGATTGGCATACACAATTCTCCCGAGCCTCATCACACTGAATACGTCACCGCCGCCGAACATCAAGGCCTCGTGGGGATCGGCGGCGTCGCCCTCGGGCAGTTTGACTACGCAGAGGTCCGCCTGCTTTCCGACGGAAATACTGCCGATGTCGTGATCCAGACCTAGCGCCTTGGCTCCATTGAGCGTGCCCAGCCGAAGCACCGTCGCAAGCGAGATCTTGCCGGAGGCAGCGACGTGTCGCATCTCCGCCAGCAAGCTCAGGTCGGGATTCGAGGCCCGGCTGTCGGTCCCCAGCGCCACGGTCACGCCGGCATCCAGCAGCCGGGCCAGCGGATACGGGTCATTGCCGAAATAGGCGTGCGTGCGTGGGCAATAGACGAGCGACATTTTCGCCGCGTGCTCCGTCAGCACGGCGATCTCGTCATCGACCAGATAGTTGCCGTGGATGACCAGTGCCCGCGGGGCGTGGGCCAGAGGCTTCAGGTAGTCCAACGGCCGTGTGCCGTGTGGGATCGCGGATGGGTCCCAAGCTCCCAGTTCGGTCAATAGCTCGCGGAAGGGGCCGGCGCCGCCCTGAAGCAGCTCCAGTTCCTCGCGCGACTCGGCCAGGTGAAACGCCAACGGCGCGCCGGCTTGGCGGGCCAGTTCGATACATCGCGCGAACAGCTCCGGGTGAACGGAGTATGGCGCGTGCGGACTGATCCCGGCGCGCCAAGTCTGTCCCGCATTGGCTGAAGCCGCGAGTAAATGCCGCTTGGCCGATGCCAGGCGATCTTCGATCAACTCGCGGCGCAGGCCGATCAACTCAAGAAACACCGTGCTGGCAAGCGGAGAACGGCTAAACGGCTCGGCCGACCAGGCGGCCGTGGCGATCTCCCCTAGCGTGGTGACGCCGCCGCGCAGCGATTCGCTCAGTCCGGCGGCGCTGTGGTCAACTCGCTCCGCGAGTTGATGCGACTCGCGGAGCGAGTCGCCCACGTTCCGGCGGTGGGCAACGACCGTGCGAATCCAGTCGGGGAAGGCCATGTCCGGCTGGCCGAGCGGCCGTTGCAGATCGCTGAATTCCAGGTGCGTGTGGGCGTTGACCAAACCGGGCAGGATCGCCGCATTGCCCAGGTCGATGATCTCGTCGCTCGAAGAGATCGCTGGCGCGCGGCCCACGGCGGCGATGCGCTCTCCTTCGATCACAACCACGCCGTCGGCGATCGGCGGGCTGTCTACACCAAAGACATAGCGAGCCAGTAGAGCGAATCGATTGCCGTGCGGCCGGCGGTCGCCGTCGTCACCCTGAGCGCAGCGAAGGGTCTCGCGCGGCGGCGCAGGAGATTCCTCACTGCGCTCAGAATGACAGTGCTCGCCGGTCACGAACAAGACTCCCACACGCCGACCTGCCCTTCGCACTCGTCCACTTCGACCCTCAATCGGTCTGCCCGAGTTGCAGTCCGCGCGGCCAGGGCATTCCGCAGTCGTCCTCCAATGTATTGGGCGAGCAGCTCCGCCGTCGTCTGGGCCAGCGGCAGCAGCACGCAGTCTTCGCGGGGGAATTCCCAGCGTCGGTCCTCGAAGCGGGCATCAACGCTACGCTCGCTCGCGGTCACCTTGATCTGCGGATGCTCGGTCGGCAGCAGCACGTGATGGTCCAGCTCGGCGACGATCTCCCGCAGCGCGTCTCGCAGGGCGATGAAATCCACGACGTACTGATTCTCATCCAGCGGCCCCTCGACCTCGGCCGTTACGCGGTAGTTATGCCCGTGGAGGCGCTCGCAGACGTTGCCGTTGAAGGTGATGAAGTGCGCGGCACTGAAGACGAGGTAGTCTTTGGTGACGCGGACGTGAAAGCGTTCGGCCATGGAAAGACCCAAGGTTAGGGAGACCGGGCCTGAACCGGCTATAATACAGCATCCGGCAGTCCCGCCCATCGCGGATGCCCGGATGAAAGGCGCATCGACGGGGCTGAGAAAGGATCCAGGCACATGAGCTTCTCGCTGGCCGAATACGACGACCTGATCGCGTGCGGCGCCTTCAGCGGGCCGAATGAACGGCGAGTGGAACTCATTTTCGGAGAACTCTGTGTTACGAGCACGACTGGCCCCGTGCACGAAGACGACGTGGATATTCTCGGGGAATGGAGCTTCGGAAATGCCCCATTGAAGAAGGTGCGAAGTCGCGTGCACAACTCGGTCGGCGTGCCGGAACTGGACAGCGCTCCGGAGCCGGACCTCGCCTGGGTGCGACGCCGCAGTTATCGGCGCGCGCGACCCAAGGGGGCCGACGTGCTGCTGCTCGTCGAGGTGGCCGACAGCAGCCTGGAGTTCGATCGCGGCCCCAAGGCATCGCTCTATGCCAGCGCCCGCATCGCGGACTACTGGATCGTGAACGTGCGGCAGCGGTGCGTGGAAGTGCGCCGCGAACCGACCGACGACGGTTACGCCCAGCTCCACACCTACCGGCCGGGCGAAGTGATCCATCCGCTGGCCTTTCCGGAGTTGGCGTTCCCGGTGGCGCTGCTGTTCCCCAACGAAGAGGATGATGGGGACACGGAAGCCGAGTAGCGGCGCGCCCGAGAACTGAGCACGGTTCGCCCCTCACTTGCTGCCGTGCAGGTCAATCAGCCCGTCGCGCAGCGCGGCGAACAATCCGGCGGCCAAGAGGTCGGCCGTCGTGCCCGGATTGCGGCGGTGGCCGTCGGCGCGCAGCCAGAGATCGAAATCGGCCATCGCCGCCACGTAACTTAGCTCGCCCGGCGCTCCAGCCGCCAGGACCGCTGCCGCGCGGCGGGCCGACTCCTGGGCCACTGCGGCGCCACACTTGCGGGCGATCAGCGTGTCGGGATAGTCGCACATCACCTGCAATTGTACGTAGACAATGGCGTCGAGCAGCGGCCTGGCCGCGGCATGTCCTTGCTGCAAGCGGGGGACGATGAAATCCAGCACCTCCGCGAAGGCGTTCGTGTACTGCCGCGCGACGAGATCTCGGTCGGCCGCCAGCCGCATGGCGGCCAGCAAGTCGGGCGGCGGTTCATCATGCACGTCGGCCGCTGGCGCCGACCCTAGCCCGCCAGGCTGCGCCAGCCGGATGGCCTCATAAACGAGCCGGGCATCCTCCGCGTTCATCCCGGCGAGCACTTCGGCGACGCCGGGCCGCAACGGCTGCCCGCGCGGCACCTTGGCCAGCGGGGCCAGCAGGAGCAAGGTGCCAAGGTTAGTGTTCTTGCCGACCAGTTGCCGCGTGGCGCGTACGGCGTCGAGCACCGTTTGCCCCAGCGAGACGCCCACGGCGCTATCCATCGCCGGCGCGCTGGCGATCGCGCTGGCGACGAAGTCCAAGTGCGTCATGTCAGCGAAGCGGGCCCCGGGATGCACGTTGCCCGGTTTGGGGGCCGTGGCCTCGAGCAGACAGGCCAGCGCGGCAAGCTGGCCGGCGGAGAGCTGTGCGAGGCCGGAACTGGACACGATAACCCGCGGTGAGGGGATGTCTTGGTGAACGCCTCAAGCCGTCGCTTCGATCTTGGCGGCGACGGCCTCCTCAACAAAGTGTACTCCGAACGCCCGCGCCGGCGTGTGGAATCCTGGGGCCACGTCCCCGCGCCGCACCCGCTCGGCAGCGGTCAGCGCCGTTTGCACGGTCAGGGCGTAAGCGCCGATTGTGCTGAGCGTAGCTTCCGCGCAGCGGCCCTGGGCATCGGTCACGCAACCCCAAAACTCGGAGCGGCCCTGGACGTCGTCCGCCGGGCCGCGCACCGAGCGGCCGATGAGCCAGGCCACAATCTGCCGCAAGGGTCGCAGGCCGGCGAGCGGAGCAATCCAGTGGAGCGGGCGGAGCCAGAGCAGCGGCCGGGGGAGCGCCGCGTAGACCTCGATGTTCGGGATGCCGGTCGTGTAATAGGCCGAGGCGACATCTCCCCAAGGCACCAGCAGGGCATCGCGAGGGCGGTCGCGAAACGGCACTCGCAGCCGCTTGCCGGCCGGCACGCGGCGGATGCGGCCGTCCACGCGTGCCCGAGCGCCGGCGGCCGCGCTCTCCCAGGCGGTGCGGGCCGTCCCCGGACTGACGGTGTCGCTCGACCAGAAGGCGAGCTGCAAGCGCACCGCGTGGGGCAGAAGCTGATGCAGCCTGCCCGCCAGGCAGTCGCTGGGCACAACGTCGAAGCCCACGGCCGGAATGACGCAGATCCCCGCTTGGGCGGCGCGCGAGTGCAACGAGGCCGCCAGCTCAATCACGTCGATTTCGCCCGTGATGTCGAGGTAATGAACGCCGGCGAGCACGCACGCTTCGATGCACCCGGGCGCCGTGCGAGAGAACGGGCCGGCACAGTTCAGCACCAGCCCGACGCCATCGAGCTGCGCAGCGGCAGTGTCGGCGTCATCCAGTGAAAAGACGCGGGCGGGGCAGCCCAACTCGTCGGCTAGAGACCGCAACGGGCGCTCATCGCGCCCCGCCAGGATCGGCCGCGCGCCGCGTCCGACGGCCTCGCGCGCGATTCGCCGCCCCGTGTAGCCGTAGGCTCCGTAGATCAACCACGGGCGCTCAGACATGCCGGGGCACCATGTGCTAGTGGTCTGTCTGGCGGAATGACGAGTAGCTGAACTCGCCAGAGTTCAGGCTCGCCAGAGTTCAGGCCCCCGAAGTCTGGCGACTTCGGCTACCCATAGCATCCAAGGCAAAGCACTGGTGGACGACTCAACGCCTGCCGCCCGACAGCCGTATGGCGGCCCGCAACTCCGGGCTGGGAAGCTGCACGTTCCAGGCCAACCCGAGCCGTTGCATGCCGCGGATGAGGAGCCAACTCGTGTCGAGCTGCCACCATTCCAGCCCGTGCCGGGCCGAGGTCGGAAAGGCGTGGTGGTTATTGTGCCAGCCCTCTCCCTGGGCGAGAAACCCACAGAGCACGTTATTGCGCGAGTCGTCGCCGGTCTGGTACGTGCGGCGGCCGAACATGTGGCACAGCGAGTTGATCGAGAACGTGATGTGCTGCACCACGAAAATTCGCACCAGGCCGCCCCAGATAAAGCCCAACAGCATGCCGGTCCAGCTCAAGGTGAGCAGTCCGCCCAGCGCCGCGGGCAGCGCCAGGCTGAGGATCACCCACACGTAGTACATGCGGTCCACGCCGACCAGCAGCCGGTCTTTCAACAAATCCGGGACGTAGCGATTCAGGTCCGGGAAGCTCCAGTGGCTGCTAAACAGCCAGCCGGTGTGCGCATGGACGAATCCGCGGATGGCGTTCCACCAGCCGCGGCCGTAGAGGACGGGGGAATGCGGGTCGCCCTCCTGGTCGCTTGCCTGGTGGTGTTTGCGGTGCACGGCGCACCAGACCAGCGGCGAACCCTGCACCGCCAACGCCCCCAGCGACGTCCAAACGGCGCGCAACCAGCGGTGCGTCTCGAACGAACGATGCGTCAGCAAACGGTGAAAACCGATCGTAATGCCCCATTCGGTGAGCATGGCCCCCACGAGCAGCATCGACAAGTAGAGCCAGCCCATCCAGCCGACGTACCACATCCAGACGATGGCCGCGACACAGCCGATGAACGGCAGGGCCACGACGGCCGACATGGCCACCAAGTCCAGGGGCTTTGCTCGTGTCGTGTCGACCGCGGGTTCAGAAGAGAGCTGCGTCGCGGTGGCCTTCGGCGGCAGAGGGGAGGACTTGGGGCGCGAATGTTTCGAGACGGGTTTGGGACGGCGCGGGGTTATGGTTGACAAGGCTGTGCCAATCTTGGTGTGTGGGGCATCTTCGTTGTAAGGCACGTGGAGCGCAAACAGTGTATCGGACGTTGCGCCAGCGGCAATCGGGAATTGGAACCCTCACCGGGGCGATCGCATGGCGGAGCGCGACGCGAGAATCCTGCAACGTTCATTAAGCTACGCGGCGTCATCACCCTCGGGGTGGGCGACCGCGCGGCGGTTCCCATCTTCAGTAGACGGCGGCAGGGACCATCGTGCGACGGCCCGGCACGCCGGGGTCTGGCTCATGAGCCAGACGGCTTCACCCAGGTGGCCCGTGGCCCCTTGCTGCGGCCTTGTTGCGGCCGGCCGCCACTTTCGATCTCGTAATCCACGACCTGTCCTTCTTGAAGCGCCTCGAAACTGGTCTCGCGCACGCACGAAGAATGGAAGAATACGTCATCGCGCGAGCCCGAGATGAATCCAAATCCCCGATCGCGCACCAATCGCTTAATAGTGCCTTGCGGCATGACTCGACCTTTCGTCACCGGATCACTGAATAACATCTCTCCGGGGGGCTGAACCTTGGCCCAGGCACGAGGCTCCGGCGCTGAGCGCTCCAGTGCTGGGGGACTGCGTGCCATGCCCCTGGCGGGCGCCCCAGGGAGGGACGGTCGATGGAAGATGCGCCCCAGGTCCGGGTGAGGCAATCTTCACCCTTGGCGGAAACTGGACAGCAGCCTCAAGATCGCTTGAGAAGCAGTGGCTGTCTGCCAACGCCCACCGCCGAGAAAGATCCTGCACAGGGCATCCCTGCGAACCCGCGCGGGTTCGCCGTCGTCTTTCGGCGCGACGCTCAAAGCAGAAGTCGCTACCCATCCATCTCACGCGAAAGCTATCAGCTTGCGACCCGGCCGTCAATTGCGAATCGAGACCCCCGCCTCGTTCCCTCGTTCGCCTCATTCCGGGGCGCAGCCGGCGGAGCCTCGGAAGGAGGGAACGTTGGCCAACGCGGGCAATCCCTCTGAAGCTACATTGACGATTCCCGCAGGCGCCGCTATAGTTCGCGGCAGTTTGGGAAGCGGAAGGATGTGGGTTGCCCTCCACGAGAACTCATACCCGTCAAGCTACATTTCGCTGTGCGTCGCCCGGCCGTGTTTTCGGCCGCTTTGGCTGCTCTCGTCGATTCTGTGCGCTCTGCTCCCCGAGTGACTTTGCCCGCCCCCCGCTGCGCCGAGAGGGAATGTCGTGCCGGGGGCCAACGGGCGTTTGTGTTTCGTTCTTCTCGTCTTAGGGAGTGGTCAGATGCCACAGGGTCGTATCAAGAAGGTCGTTTCGGACAAGGGTTTTGGCTTCATCGAGGCCGAGCGCGGGGACCTGTTCTTCCACCACACGTCGGTCCAGGGGGAGAGCTTCGACAACCTCCGCGAGGGGCAGCTCGTGTCGTACGAAGTCGGCAAGGGCCCCAAAGGCCCGCGCGCGGAGAGCGTTCGCCTGGTCGAAGCGGAAGCGGCGGCCAGCTAGTGGTCCGCCAGACGCATTCTTTCGGATAGCCGAAATCGCCAGATTCGGGAGCTGAACTCTGGCGAGTTCGGCATCTTTCTGCGCGGCCGCCAAGACGGCTGGCCTGCGCATCGCACCTCGAACAGCCTCGACGGCCTCGGCGACGGCGACGTGACGCGGTGGTGTCCTAATTCTGCCGCGAAAGAAGCCCGGCTTCGTTGGAGAAGCCGGGCTTCTGACCATCGAATTAGTTAGGACACTACTCGTGACGCCGGCGCATGGCCGAGCTGCGGCGCGTGGTGTACACTGCGCTGGGGGTGCCGTTGAGACACGCGCACCCGACGTACACTCGAAGCGGCGGGCAATCGGGAGACGGGTGCGTGGCGACTCCTTGGCGCGATCATCCGCTGCTGCGCGGACGCTTTCATCCAGACTATCTCGACGACCTGCAAGTCATCGTCCACGAGGGCGGGCAGCGCCTAGGGCACCCCGCGCCGGAAGTGCTCTGGGTGCGCGTGACCGGCGTGCACGGCGAGGTGTTCCAGGGCCAAATCCTCAGCCAACCTGGGAAGCTGGCCACGCTCAGCCAGGGGCAGGCCATTTGGTTCATCATGCCCGCGGGGAGCGAGTATCCCCTCCGCGTCAGCGAGAAATATCTGGAGGAGCGCGGGCGGTGGCAGATCGACCCCTGCGACAAGTGCGGCTTGACGGAGTTGTTCGACGCGCCCTCCGATTTGATCCGCGCCGCGGTCCCCGACCGCGAGGGGCGACTGACGACGTTCACGACCTCCTGCCCGAGGTGTGGCGGCGTGCAGGTGGTTAAGGCCGTTGACCCCGCGAGCGCGAGCCGGACGACGCAACCGAGCTGGGCATCACGGGCCGCTCGCCCGGCGGCGTCCGCGAACCCGTACGCAGTGCCCAACGCGGCGCCCAACCCTTACGCCGCTCCCAGCGAGGCGTACGACCTGCTCGGCGGCGAGGCCGCCAGGGTGCAGCAATCGGGCTTGGGCATCGCTTCCTTTGCCCTGGCGATGTTCGTGATCGTGATGCAAGGAGCGATCTTCGCGATCACCGGCGCGGTGGCGCGTTCGGGCGCCAACCCCGACACGATGAATCCGGCGATCCCGCTGGCCATCGGGTTCGGCGTGATGGGCAGCCTGGGGCTGGACTTTGTGGCCATCGGCCTGGCGATTGGCGCACTGTGCCAGCGGAACCGCAACCGAGTCTTCGGTGTCCTGGGCCTGGCGATCAGCGGGCTGACGTTGCTCGCCTGGACTCTGCTCATTATCGCCGTGATGCCGTATTGAACGAGCACTGCGTCGGCTTGGCAGTCCCGAGCGTGTTAATCTAGGCAGTCAAATCCGCCGCCGCTTATTGACACTCGTTGATGCGTGGGCTATCTTCGACCCCGGCTTGAACGGCATGTGAGGCCCCCCACGAGCGGGGGGTGGAGCGGCACTGGAGTTGCCCTGGCGGTCACGTGCCACCCACCACCGACTTGACCGGCGAGCGAGCCGGTTCCCGCCCAAGTAGCTGAAGAAGCGCTGAAGAAGCTCTGTAGAGACGAACCTCTGAGGAGTAGCGCGTCAACGAATTGGCGAGCGGGGGGCGTAAGCCCCCTGATCGTTGGTCATCGGGTAAAACGCCGCGTTATCAGGGGTCTCACGTCCCCCGCTCGCTTTCCTGGTTTTTCCATTAACAACGACCGCTGACGACAGACGATCCCCCGAGGAGATTGCACACATGACGATGCGATACCCCACGCTCACCGACCGTCGTGGCTTCTTGACCGTCGGCGCCCTGGCCGGCGTCGGCATTACCCTGGCCGACTACTTCCGTGTGCAGGCCGAGCAGAAGAATTACGACTTTATAGAGGCCCGCGCCGACAGCGTGATCCATATCTTCCTGCCCGGCGGCATGGCCCACCAGGAATCGTTCGACCCCAAGCCGTACGCCCCGGTCGAGTACCGCGGCAGCCTGGGAATGTGCCAGACGAAGATTCCCGGCGAGGTGTTCCGCGAGACGGTGCCGAAGATGGCGTCGATCGCCGACAAGATCACGGTGATCCGCTCGATGTCGCACGGCGAGGCGGCCCACGAGCGCGGCACGCACAATATGTTCACCGGCTACAAGCCCAGCCCGGCACTCATCTTCCCCAGCATGGGCAGCGTGGTGAGCCATGAGTACGGCCCGAAGAACAACCTGCCGCCGTACGTCTGCATTCCCAACCAGCCGAACGAGTTTGCCGGCACGGGCTACCTCAGCTCGTCGTTCGCCCCGTTCAGCCTGGGGGCCGACCCGGCCAACGGCGGCTTCAAGGTGCAAGACCTGAATCTGACCGACGGCGTGGACGACAAGCGCTTCGACCGCCGCCGCACGGCCCTGCAAGCAGTCAACGACTACTTCACCAAGAAGGAGAAGTCGAACTCGCTGCGGGCGATGGACACCTTCTACGACCGGGCGTATTCGCTGGTCAGCTCACAGAAAGCCCGCGAGGCATTCAATATCGACGCCGAGCCGGCCGCCCTCCGCGACCAATACGGCCGCAACGTGGCCGGCCAGCGGATGCTGATGGCCCGGCGGCTGGTCGAGTCGGGCGTGCGCTTCGTGTCGCTCACCTACGGCGGCTGGGACATGCACAATAACGTCGCCGGCGGCATGCAGGGCCAGCTTCCGGCGTTCGATCAGGCGTTCACCATGCTGGTCAACGACCTGGAGACGCGCGGCCTGCTGAAGAAGACGCTGATCATGGTCTCTAGCGAATTCGGCCGCACGCCGAAGATCAACCGCGATGCCGGCCGCGACCACTGGCCGAAGGTGTTCAGCGTGGTGCTGGCCGGCGGCGGCATCAAGCGCGGCCAGATCTACGGCAAGTCAGACCCCACGGCGAGCGAGCCGGAAGAATCCGAAGTCGGCCCCGCCGACCTGGCCACGACCGTGTACTACTGCCTGGGCATCATCGCCGACAAGGAGCTGATGGCGCCGGGCAACCGGCCGATCGAGATCGTCGATGGCGGCAAGGTGGTCAAGGGGCTGTTGGCGTAGACACCCGTGACAGCACCCCGGCTGCTCCGCAGCAGCCGGGGTGCTTGGTTGCGCTCCGCGGCGAGGAAGTGCCTCGCCGCATGGCCCTCCCTTACCCGCGCCGCAGAGCGGCGACTCCGTAGTAGGCACACTCCGCGTGCCGTCGCTTGAGAGTAGTCGTCGCATAGCAGCGAAATTGTGCTGTCTCGCAGAAGCGAGCCGGCCCCAATGCTACGGCACACGGAGTGTGCCTACTACTTAGTGAGACTTCCATGCGTTGCTCGCGCATTCTGCTGCTTTCCTCCTGGTCGCTGCTGTGCGTCGCCGCGACAGCGATTGATGCGACCGCCGCCGAGCCTGCATTGGGGGCCATCACCCCCTGGGGCGCCCAGCGCGGCACCGAGATCGACGTCAACTTCAGCGGCGCCCGGCTGGAGGACGCGCAGGAAATCCTGATCTCGTCGCCCGGCTTCAAGGTCACGCAGTTCAAGGTCGAAGGCGGCGTGGTGAAGACCAAGCTCGCCATCGCCCCCGACTGTCGCCTGGGCATCCACGCCATGCACGTCCGCACGGCAACGGGCGTGAGCAACCTGCGGACGTTCAACGTCGGGCCGTTCAAGGAGATTCAAGAGAAAGAGCCCAACAGCGACTTCGCCAAGCCGCAGCCGATTGAGATGAACGTCACCGTCAACGGCGTGGT
>JBGQHD010000032.1:0-13905 GCA_041497795.1 Planctomycetia bacterium | reverse complement strand
TTCCGTCGGCGGACGGGAGTGTCACTTCCTGGGCGAACAGGAGTGTCCGCCTTACGACCAAAGAGATGAGGGCCGGAAGCGTGGCGGGAACACGCTTCCGGCCCTAGGGGGCTACTGCGGGAGAGAGGGGGGGAGAAGTGGGGGTCGCGAGGAGTCGTGGGAAGTGAGCCGTGGGAAGTGGGGTAGTGAAGTGATCCGGGAGCGATCCGCTAACGTGCCGCCCGAGCGACCGGTGAGATCGGCTGTTGGGAGAACAGCGTATCGCACAGGCGGCGGAACTCGGCCAGGTCGCGGCGAAGCGAGCTGGCAAACACCGTTTCCATGTGGTCGTCGGCGGCCTGCCACGCGTCGCAGCAGGTGCCCATGTGGTCCAAAAGGTCTCGCAGCAGATTCAGCTTTTCTTTCAGTGCCATGGTGGTCACCCTCCTGGCAGTCGAATTGAGGATCATCCAGATCCCTCTCCTTTTTGCTTCGACGGAAAGGGTGAAAAGCACGCGGCGTGCCAAGCCCGGCGCGACCTGGCCGCCGGGGCGCCGCCGGCTTCGGCGGAGCGGCGCAACTCCTTGTCGCAGAGCAGGATTCGGCTGAGTGCCCGCGCCGATCGAAGGCTGGCGTGCTGTCGAAGTCGGCAGGGACAGAGTTGTAAGAATTCCAAGGGGGTTCAAAGCCGGTGCGCCGCGCGCCGGCAAGGTCTACGCACTCCTCGTAGCCTGACTCTCTGAGTCAGGCGCCCGACTCAGAGAGTCAGGCTACGGCACCCGCCTGGCAAACCCCTGTGCGTGCCCGTGCGTATCCAAGGGCGACTGAGAATTGTCCGCGACGCCGGGAACTTTTGCCCTGCTTGTCAGTCCAAATGGCACCGCCGCAGGGCTGAGGTTGCGCGCCCTCGGCGACGCCGCGTGTGGTTCCTGGGCCGCCGGACTCAAAAGCGCCCGTCGGGGCCATCATCTAGTTGCGTTCCGCGCCTGGTTTGGTGAGAATTGGGCTAATCGAATGGGCTATTCACCTTCGTTAGAAAGGCTGGTCATGTCTCACAAGCGATTTGCGATCGTCTGGGGCGTCGTTCTCGGCGCCGCGCTCGGCACCGCCGCGATGGCCGTGGCCCAGGAGAAGACCAGGGTGTCTCCCCCGCCGCCCAAGGACCCCGCGCCGCCGAAGCCTGACGACGTAAAGGTCGAGAAGGTCGTTGGCCCCGCCAAGTCCGGTGGGGTGAAGACGGGCGATTCGCCGACGGGCGGAGTGACCACCCCGCCCAAACGCGCCAGCAGCGGCGAAAAGGTCCTCCGCGTGTCCCTGATGGAAGGCTCGGTCGTCAGCGGCAAGCTCTCCGTGACCAGCATCATGGTCGAAACCGATTTCGGCAAACTTGAAGTGCCGGTGAGCAAGATCGTCAGCTTCACGCCGGGCTTGGACAGCCATCCCAAGCAGCGCGAGGACATCCGCAGGCTGGTGCTGCAGCTTGGCGCGAACGACAAGGCTCTGCGCGACGCCGCCGAGAAGGAACTGGGCGCGATGGGATCGTCGATCAAACAGCTCCTCGACGAGTTCCGCGACGACAAGGACACCGAGCGCCGCAACCGGGTGACGAAGATCCTGGAAGAGATCGACCAACAGGCCGACGAAGAGGAAGCGGGCCGTCAGGCCGCGCTGATCGACGACGACACGATCACCACCACTTCGTTCACGATGGTCGGCAAGATTTCGCCGCAGTCGTTCCAGCTCCAGACGAAGTTCGGTCCGCTGACCGTGAACCTGTCCGACATCCGCCGGGCCGAGCACGGGTCGGACGAAAAGCCGGAGTTCCGCAAGACCATCGAAGTGCCCGGAAACAACCTCGCGCAGCGGCCGCTCAATTCCGGCATCAAGGTCAACAAGGGGGACAAGGTCGAACTCGAAGCCAGCGGCTCGGTGGTCATGTCTCCCTGGGGCAGCGAGCAGGCTTCCGGCCCGGAAGGGGGCGCAAATTTCGGTCAGTATAAGCCAGGCATCAACGGCGGCGCGCTGGTCATGCGCTATGGCCAGAACGGAACAGAAGAGTTGGTCGGTCGCAGCAAGAAGTTCACGGCCACCAAATCCGCCACGCTGTTCTTCTTCATGGCGATGCAGCCCAACTTCGGCGGCGGCGGATATCAGTTCCCGGGAGCCTACAAAGTCAAAGTGCGGGTCGTTCCGCAATAGTGGTTCGTCGCCCAGGATCATGTAGCCGAAGTCACCAGACTTCGGGATGCCTGAACTCTGGCGAGTTCAGCTACGCAGACAGCCACGACGCGCGACTATCGAGAACGAGGACGAGGACAACGAGTGGGAATTCACGAGACGTTCTAGGAGATACGCATCATGGCAGTGAGGATTGGCTCGTGCGGCCGGCTGGTCCTGGTCTTGTCGGCTTGGGCGGTGCTCGCGCCCGGCACGGCGCAGGCGCAGTTGGAAGGGCTTCGCCGCATCTTTGGCGGCGCGGAGCGGGTCAAAGAAATGCCCGCCGCAGGACCGGCTACGACCTCGTCGCCGGCCAGCCGCAACTTCCCCGGCGGCTTGCAACTGGCCGAAGACCGGGAGAAGACTCGCGGCCTGTCGATGGTCTCCTCGCAATTGGAGCTGAAGCGCTACGCCGAGGTGGCCCGCCGCTTGGGCGAATTGCTCGAGGACCCGGCGACCGCCGACTTCTTCCTCAACGCCGACACGGGCGGCGGCAGCCGCCGCAGCTTCAAGGCCGAGCTCCGTCGGCTGGTCGGCACGCTGCCGCCGGAAGCCCGCCAGGCGTATGAGCTGACCTTCGGTCCCCGCGCCCGGCAAATGCTCGACGAGGCGGGCCGCAAGGGCGACCTGGAAACCCTGCACAGCGTGGCCCGCCGCTATCCCCATACGGAAGCCGGGTACGAGGCCGTGTATTTGCTGTCCGGCCTGCTGCTCGATCAAGGGCAGGCCGGTGAGGCGCTGTTGTGGCTGAGCCAGCTCCGCGAGTCATCCGACAAGGGGGCCCGCTACGAGCCGATGCTGTCACTGCTCACGGCCACGGCGGCGCTCAAGGCCGACCAGCAAGACCTGGCCCGCGAGACGCTGCTGGCGCTGAAGAAGAAGAGCCCTAAGGCCGTGCTCGATATCGGCGGCCAGTCGCGGCCCATTTTCACCGACGACGCGCAGGCCCTGGCTTGGCTGGCGGAAATCACCGGCCTGTCGGTGAAGCCCGTCACGCGTGAGGTGATCGCCCAAAGCGCGCCTTTGATGAAGAGCCGCACGGCGGAATTCACCATCTCGTCCCGGTTGGAGGAAGTGGCGCAGGGCCGCGACAGCGTCCGTGGCCGCGGCGAGACGCCGCTTCCCACACTGCACCCGGCGGTCGTCGGCGACACCATCTTGACGCGCACGGGCGGTGGGATCATCGCCGTCAGCCTGAAGACGGGCAAGGAAGTCTGGCGCTATCCTTCGGAGCGCGACAGCGACGGCACGTCGACCGAACAGATGATCTGGCGCGACGTGGCCTTCGGCCGCATCGCCACCGACGGGCAGACGGCGTTCCTCGTCGAATACTCCTACCCCGTGCCAGGCGACCCGAATCAGTACAACGGCAACCAGCGGGTCTTTTTCGGCGGCGGCATGAAGTTCGGCGGCCCGATGTTCTTCCCGGGCGGCGGCTTCGGCGGCATGGCCATGGCGGCGGATGAGTCGTCGGCCTCGCCCGGCGCGCCTTCGGGGGGTAACCTCCTCTCGGCCATCGACGTCAGCACGCAGGGCAAGCTGCTGTGGCGGGTCGGCGGGCCGTGGATGGTGAATCCGCAGCTTGCCGGCGCGTTCTTCCTGGGAGCGCCCACCCCGGTCAACGACCGGTTGTACGTGATGGCCGAAATCCAGAACGCCATCCATCTGGTGGTGCTCGAAAAGGCGTCGGGCCGGTTGATTTGGGTGCAGAGGCTGGGCGACATCGAGAACAGCATCTACCAGGATCCTTACCGCCGCATGGCGGGCGCTTCGCCCGTGGTGGTCTCCGGCGTGGTGGTTTGCCCAACCTCTTGCGGGGGCATTGTCGCCGTCGATATCGCGCGGCGGCAGCTCCTGTGGGCTTACCAGCATCCGCGCAAGGATACGTCGATGACCCAGCCGAGCCACGGCCGCGTCGCCCAATTGAATCAGGGGAGCCGCTGGGCCGATAACACGCTGTGGGTCGTGGACGGGCGCGTGATCGCCACGCCGCTGGAATCGGAAGACATGCACTGCCTGGACCTGAAGACCGGCAAGGTGCTGTGGACCAAGAACCGCGGCGCCAGTCTGTACGTGGCCTGCGTGCACAACGGCGTGGTGGTGACGGTGGACGGCCGCTACGTCGGCTCAAAGAAGCTGACCAGCGGCGACATGGCCTGGTCCTCGTCGGTGCAGCTTCCCGGCAAGAGCCGGCCGAGCGGCCGCGGCGTGCGCAGCGGCGACTTCTATTACCTGCCGCTCACCGACTCGGAGGGCGGCTACGACAAGGCGGGCCAGATCGCCCGCATCGACCTGAAGGCCGGCAAGATCGTCGACGTGGCCACAAGCCAGCGGCAGTTCGTGCCGGGTAACCTGGTGTTCCACGACGGCGCGTTCATCTCGCAGGGTGCGGAATACCTGGAGGTCTTCGACCAGGTCGCGGCGCTCGACGGCGATCTTCGCAAGCGGCTGGTGTCGAACGCCCGCGACGCGGAGGCCTGGGCCCGCCTGGCGGACCTGGAGCGCGGCACCGGCAAGCTGGCCGAGGCCATCGGCCACCTCCGCAAGGCCTACGACCTGTCGCCCAGCGACACGATCCGCAGCGCCTACGCCGCCATCTTGCTGGACGGCATCGAGGCCAAGCTGTCCAACCGCGCGGAGCTGTCGGAGCAGCTCGTGCGGCTGGCGAAGTAGACGCAGCGGTGCGGCTGGCGGACTGCCCTCGGGGTGGCGGATGCCGTGCGTTATCGACGGCACCGCCGGGCGGTCGTATCATGGAAGCATGAATGTAACTTTCGCCTGTCCGCAATGCGAGCGAACGGCACACGCGGCGCTCTCGGCCGACACTGCCGACATCGCCTGCCCGCACTGCGAGTCGCATCTGGCGATGCCGCGCGGCGCCGTCGAGCACGGGCAACTGCGGCGTTGCGTCCTCTGCCCCAGCAGCGACCTGTACGTGCGGAAGGACTTTCCGCAGCGGCTCGGCGTGACGCTGGTGGTCGTGGGCTTTGCCGCAAGCTGCGTGGCCTGGCACTACTACGCGCTTTATTGGACGTTCGGTATTCTGTTTGCCACGGCCTTGGTGGACGTGCTGCTGTACGTGATTTGCGGCGAGGCGCTGCAGTGCTACCGCTGCGGTGCGATCTATCGCGACGTGCCGGGGATGGACGAGCACTCGCCCTTCAGCCTGGATGTGCATGAACGGCACCGGCAACAAGCAGCCCGAGTCAGGGGGCAGGATTCAGGAGTCAGGAGTCAGGAGACCGCCATCGGTGGTCAATCTGACTCCTGACTCCTGACCCCTGACTCCTGATCCTGCCATGGACCCGCAGCGGACCAGAATCCAAGAAGACCTCCGCGGCCTGATCGCCGGCGACGTCCGCTGCGACGACGTCTTTGTGCAGCTCTACGCCTGCGACGCCAGCATCTACGAGATCGAGCCGCTAGGCGTGGTGCTGCCTCGCGGCACCGACGATCTCGTGGCCTGCGTCAAGTACGCCGCCGAGAACAACCTGCCGCTGCATGCTCGGGGGGCCGGCTCGGGCATCGCCGGGCAATGCCTGGGACCGGGGCTGGTCATCGACTTCTCCAGGCATTTCCGCCGCATCCTGCACACCGGGCCGGACACCGTGCGCGTGCAGCCCGGCGTCGTCCACGAACGCTTGAACCAGCACCTACGGCAGTTCGGCCGGCAGTTTGGGCCTGACCCCACGCTCAGCGGCGTGACGACGCTGGGCGGCTGCATCGCCGTGGATAGCGGCGGCAGCCATTGGCTGAAGTACGGCTCGGTGCGGCGGCACGTCCTCAGCCTGCAGGTCGTGCTGGCCGACGGCGCGGTCGTAGAGCTGGGCAACGAGCCGGCGTCGTCGGCATCCCAGACCGCCACCGAACAGGCGGGCGAGGTTCCCTCGCGCAAAGACGACCTGCTCGCCAACCTGGGCCTGCTGCTGCGGCGCGAGCAAAAGCTGATCCAGAAGCACCAGCCCAAGACGCGGGTCAACACGAGCGGATATCACCTGGACGTGCTCCAGGGCGGCCAACTGGACGCGGCCAAGCTGCTGACCGGCTCGGAGGGGACGCTGGCCCTGATCACCGAGGCCACGCTGGCCACGCAAACGCTGCCCAAGCACCGGGCGGTGGCGCTCTTGTTCTTCGATCAGTTGGACAAGGCGGCCCGCGGGGCCTTGGAGGTGGTTCCCTTGGGCGCCAGCGCGTGCGACCTGATGGACCGCCGGCACCTGAGCCTGGCCCGCGAGACGAAGCCTCAGTTCCAGCCGATCATCCCGCCCGCGGCCGAGGCGATGCTCTTGATCGAGGCGGAGGGCGACGACGCCGCCGAGGTCCACCAGCGGCTGCGCGACGTCGTGGAGCGCGTGCTGCACAAGAAGAAGCTGGCCTTCGGCTCCAGCCTGGCATTCTCGCGGGAGGAAGTGGAGCTGTATTGGCAGCTCGCCCTCAAGGTGGTGCCGACGTTGCACCGGCTCAAAGGCTCGACCCGCGCCTTGCCGTTCATCGAAGACCTGGCCGTTCCGCCCGAGACGCTGCCGCGGTTCCTCATCCGCCTGCAGAACGTCTTGAAGATGCACCAGGTGACGGCGTCGCTGTTCGGCCACGCCGGGCACGGGCAGCTTCACGTGCGGCCGTTTCTGGACCTGGGCGATCCCGACGACGTGCGACGGCTGCAGCTCCTGGCCCGCGACGTGTATGAAGCGGTGTGGGAGATTGGCGGCACGATCAGCGGCGAGCACGGCGACGGCCTCAGCCGCACGGCCTTTGTGCCTCGGCAATACGGAGCGCTGTACCGGGTTTTCGAGGAGGTGAAGCGGCTGTTCGATCCGGCCAATCTGCTCAACCCCGGCAAGATCGTCGGCGGCGACGAGGAGCTGACGACGCGCAACCTGCGGCCGGTGCTGCTGGCGCAGTCGGCGGCGGAAGCGCAGGGTTCTACGAACGGCGAAAGTAGTAGGCAGGCTCCGCGTGCCGTCAGCGGAGACGGCACACGGAGTGTGCCTGCTACGGCGAGCGGTCACGGGAGCGAGCCTCTCCGAGACTCGCCTTCGCGTCTCAGAGAGACGCGGCCACATGCAACCGCGACCGAGACAGCCGGGCAAACCGGCCCCACGGCCGCTGCCGGCGATGCCCCCCAGCTCGTCGAGCTGCAACTGAACTGGACGCCGCCGGAAATCGCCTACATGGCCCGCACCTGCAACGGCTGCGGCGCCTGCCGGACGCAGTCAGCCGGCTCGCGGATGTGCCCGATCTTCCGCTTTGCGCCGGCCGAAGAGGCCTCGCCGCGGGCCAAGGCCAACCTCATGCGCGGGGTGCTCACCGGCCAGCTCGATCGCGCCACCCTGGCCAGCGACGAGTTCAAGGCCGTGGCCGATCTGTGCGTCAACTGCAAGATGTGCCGCCTGGAGTGTCCGGCCAACGTCGATATCCCCAAACTGATGATCGAGGCCAAGGCGGCCCACCTGCGGGCCAAGGGCATGTCGTTCTCCGACTGGCTGCTGACGCGGATCGATCTGCTCGGCGAGCTGGGCACGCGCTGGTACCTGCGGCCGTTCTTCAACTGGGCCATCAGCCATCGCTCCTCGCGGTGGATGATCGAAAAGGCCCTCGGCATCGCCCAGGGGCGCAAGCTGCCCCGCTTCGCGGCCGGCCGCTTTCTCCGTCGCGCCCGCCGCCGCCGCCTCTCGCGCCCTTCGCGCCGCTCCGGCCGCAAGGTGGTGTTCTTCATCGACAACTACGTCAACTACTACGATCCGCAGTTGGGCGACGCCCTGGTGGCGGTGCTGGAGCACAACGGCGTGTCGGTCTACGTGCCCGAGGAGCAGCGGCAATCCGGCATGACGATGATCGCCCTGGGCGCGCTCGACCAGGCCCGCAAGCTCGCCGCGCGCAACCTGGCCTTGCTGGCCGACGCGGTGCGGCAGGGCTACCACGTGGTGACCACCGAACCGTCGGCCGCCATGTGCCTGACGCGCGAATACCTGATGCTGATCGACGACGACGACTCGCGGCTGGTGGCCCAGAACTCCAGCGAGGCCTGCACGTACCTCTGGCGAATGCACCAGGCCGGCAACCTGCAGCTCGACTTCAAGCCGGTGAACGCCTCGCTGGCCTATCACATGCCGTGTCATCTGAAGGCGCTGGAGGTCGGCTCGCCGGGCCAGGACCTGCTGCGGCTCGTGCCGGGCTTGTCCGTGCGGACGACGCACGACAGTTGCTCGGGCATGGCCGGCACGTTCGGGCTGAAGCGCGAGAATTACCGCAGCAGCCTCCGCGCCGGCTGGGGCGTCATCTCCAGCCTGCGACAAACCGACTTCCAGGCCGGCGCGACCGAGTGCAGCGCCTGCAAAATGCAGATGGAGCAGGGCACGACGAAGCCCACCATCCACCCGCTCAAGCTGCTGGCCCTGGCCTACGGGCTGATGCCGGAGCTGGCGTCGCTGCTGAGCAAGCGCGGCGAGGACTTGATCGTGACGTAAAGTAGCCATCTCGCTCCGCGAGATGGGTGGGGCACGTTTCCAACGTGCCCGGATTACGACGGGCACATTGGAAACGTGCCCCGCGGCCACCAGAAATCACAGCCTCTTCGCGCGATGAGTGTTGGCAACTCGTTCTTCGAGTTGCCGTCCGACTCGCGGAGCGAGTCGTCCACATTCCATCTCGCGGAGCGAGATGGCTACTTTAATCCGGCCCCACCAATCGCCCCGGCGGGTGCCCCAGGGCGATCACGCAAATCCCGCCGCGCTGGGCCACGTTGACCACTTGCTTCTGCGACGCGCGGCCCATGATCGACATGCCGTGCCGCGTGGGGGCGAAACCGACCACGGTGTGGAACGGCTCCATGTGCATCTGTCCGTCGTCGCCGATCACTGGGAACTCGCTGACGGGCAGGCTGGCGACCTGCTGCACCACCCAGCGATCGGCGCCCCGGAGGATGCGCTCGATTGCAGACTCCCAATCGGCCTGCGTGGTGGCGATGCCGATCAGCACCCCTTCGCCGCCGTACGAGCGGTTGGGCTTGATGACCAGCGACTCGCGCTCGTCCCGCACGTGGGGCAGCAAGTCCCCCGTCTGCCCGTCGGGCAGCAGCGTGCGGCGGTCGGCCAGCAGCCGGGTCCAGAGCACGTGCCGGCGGAAGACCTGCCGCTCCTCGGGTCCGAAATATTTGGAGAACTGGGGATCGGTGAGGATTTCCCAGCAGCTCTTCTGGTCCAGCTCGGCGGCGATCGACGAGACCACGCGGTTCTGCCGGAACAGCAGCCGCATCGGCTCGACGTTCGTGCCCTGCTTTTCCAGGCTCAGCAGGTCGGCCACCTGGTAGTCGCGGTAGGCCACGTCCACGCGCTGGCCGTCGTAGTACACTTCGTCGCCGCGCGCGGTCAGCTCGGCCGGGTCGGCGTGCATCACCTTCATGCCGTGCCGGTCGTGGAAGAAGCGGGCCACGTCCTCCTGCTCATCGACGCCGCTGGCCGCGTACTTTGGCTCGACGAAGCACAGGTTGTGGGCCTTGCGGCCGATGGCCTCGAGGTGATCGAGCACCTCCTGCATCAACAGGTCGCGGATGTCCTGGCCGACCGCCAACTGCAAGGCCGGATCGTGCGCCTGTAAGAGCGGGAACACCACCTCGGTCATGATCGCCTCGCACATCGGCACGATGTTCAGCCCGCCGATGCCGCTCAGGTTCGGCTCCAGCAGCTTGAGCGAGTCCTTCCACATCGGGCTGTGGAAGTTGACCACGGCGTCGAGCCGGCCGAAGATCGGGTTACTTTCCTGATGGCTTGGCCCCCAACACTCCAGCAGCCACTGCTCCTCGGCCGGCGTCACGCGCAGCACCTCGCGGACGGCCGCGTCTTGCAGGTACAGCTCCGGCAGCCGCTTGAGGGCGCCGTGCATCGTCAGCGAGACGTTGTGCAGGTAGACGAGCTGGTCGTTCAACATCGGCAACGGACAAGGCAGCAGGCGGATGGTCTCCACCACCCCCTCGCGCAGATAGACCACGTGCCGGCGGAGCGATTCCTCGCGGATGCGCTGCCCCATCGCCGCCAGCGCCTGCTCGTCGAGCGTGTGAAACGCCTTGAGCACCCGGCCGGCCAGATACATGCCGCCCAGGCCCATTTCTTCCGCTGGTGTGAGCATCGTTGGCCGCTCGCCCAGGTGCAGGACAGAAGGTACGAAGTGCAAGATACAGGATGCAGGACACAGCGCGAATGGCGGTGGGTGGCCGGTGGGTGGCTGGGGCTTCCGCTTCGCTCCAGCCGGCTTGCGCTTCCGCTCCAGCCCCAGCCACCTCACTGCACGCGGGCACAAAAGATGCTCTTGGATGGGCGTGCGGGGTTTCGTAGGTTGTGCGGCTCAGTTTGTCCATTTTCTCCGGAGGTGCTCAGCATGGATGCTCGCAATTGGTGCCGATGGATTGGGCTGGGAGTGCTCAGCCTGGTGACGACCCCAGGACTGGCCGACGAGCCATCCGTTGGCTGGCGATACGATGGTTCCGGTCGCTATCCGGCCGCCGAGCCGCCCAGGGCCTGGTCGGCCGAGAAAAACGTGCTGTGGAAATCCGCTCCGCTGGGGCGAGCCATTTCGTCGCCGGTCGTCGTTGGCGATCGCGTCTTTTCCACCGCCGACCCCGCCGAACTGATCTGCCTGCGGTCAAGCGACGGCAAAGTGCTCTGGCAGCGGCCTCATACCTACGCCGACGCGCTGGGCGCCGAGAAAGCCGCGAAGATTGCCGCCGACCATCGGCAGGCCGAGTCGCTGCGCAAGGAAATGGACCAACTTCGCCGCGACCTGGAGGAGCGAAAGAAGGCCGGCGAAACGGGTGAAGCCGTGAAGACGCTGGAGACGAAGATCGCCGGCTGCGAAAGCCAGATCAAGGCGCTGCACGCCTACCCGCCGATTCCCGGCGGCGATACGGGCAACTCGGCCAGTACTCCGGTCACGGACGGCCAACACGTCTATGCCGTCTTCGGCACCGGCATCGTTTCGGCGCACACGCTCGAGGGCCAGCGCCGCTGGATGACGTTTGTTACCGCGCCGGCCAGCAACCACAGTGCCTCGCCGCTGCTGGTGGACGGGCTCTTGATCGTTTCGCTGCGCGAACTGCAAGCCCTCGATCGCTCGACCGGCAGCGTCGTTTGGCGGTCGAAGGTCCAGGAAGGGTATGGCACCCCGGTGGCCGCCCGTTTGACGGACGGCAGCGTGATCGTCACCCCCAGCGGGGCGATCGTGCGGGCCTCCGATGGGCGCGTGTTGGCGAAGGACCAATTCCAACTGGCCTACTGCTCGCCCATCGTTGCCGAGGGCGTGATCTACGCGGTGCAGGAAGGGACGATCAAAGCCCTCAAGCTGCCGGAGACCACGGCGGAACCGTTTGCCTTGCAGACGCTTTGGGAGAGCAAAGGAGCGCGGACGAACCGCCTGGCGTCGCCGGTGGTTCACGACGGGCTGCTCTACACGGTCACCGAGCAGGGCGTTCTGGAGGTCTTCGATGCGGCCACCGGCGCCGCCGTGTACCAGAAACGGCTCTCGCTGCGCCGCGGCCGAACCGACCCCAGCTTGTGCCTGGCTGGCAATCTGCTCTTCGCCAGCGCTAACGACGGCACGACGCTGGCGCTGAAACCGGGACGCGAGTTCGCGGAACTGGCCAGCGGCCGCCTGGAGGAATTCACGGGCACGCCCACGTTCCAGGGCCCGCGCGTGTTCATCCGCACGAAACAGCGGCTGTTTTGCCTCGCCGAAGGCTCGTGATCTCCGCGAGACCCGAATCGCGTGTGCTTGGCGCGCCGACCGAGCAGGCGGCACAGCCGCATGGTTGGAGTCGCACTGCTGGACCAGCGATCGATGGCTGGTCTTCATCGAGCCTGTAAGGCGTGGCGTGCTGCAATCTGTCGTGAGCCGCGCGAGTGCACTACGCCATTTCCAGCACGCGGTCGGCCACTTCCGCCAGGGCCGTAACCCAGGGATGCGTGGGGTACTCCTTCGCCAAGAGCGTGCGGCTGCCTAGCGTGATGAGCGCCTCGTCCAGCGGCAGCATGCCGATCACGTCGTAATGGTACGCCTGCTCGATTTTCTCCCGCACGCTCTTCCAATCCATCGTGGGCAGCACCTTGTTGACCAGCATTCGCACCCGCGGCACTTGGAGCCGGTTGGCCACTTCCACGAGCAGGGCCGTGCCGTGGTAGTCTTGCTTGTCGGGCCGGATAAGGAGCAGCAACAGGTCGGAGACGGAGGTGGTCAGCAGCGTCTCGCGGTTGAGGCCCGGGTGCGTGTCGAGCAGCAGGAAGTCGAGCGACAACGTCTCAACGAGCTGCCGGAACTCCTTGTTGAGCTTGTTGACGTTGTACCCTTCGGCCAGCACGCGGGAGATGTCGTCGATGGCCATGCTGCTGGGCAGCAGGCACACGCGGCCCTCGTCGGGACCAAGCTGCAACTCGGCGGCCAGGTCGTAGACGGCCTCGTCCAAATCGCACTTGCCGAGCACGGCATCGGAGAGCGTGTAGGTGATCCGGTCTTGATCCAGGCCGAAGATCAGGTGTATGCCGGGCGACTGGATATCGGTATCGAGCACCGCCACGGAGCGGCCCCGCTTGGCCAAGAGATAGGCCAGGTTCGCCGTGACGTTGCTCTTGCCCGTCCCGCCGCGGAACGAGTGCAAGGTGATGATGCGGCCCATGGAAGCGAATGACGAATGTCGAATGACGGAATGACGAATGAATGACGGAATGACGAATGATCGTCGTGCTCGTAATCGTGCTCGTGCTCGAAGGCCATCGAGCACGATTACGAGCACGAGCACGAAGGAGAGCCTACTTCTTGCGTTTTTCTGACTCCTTCTTCAGCACCTCGGCGTGTACCTTGGCCACGTCCCACATGTAGTGGCCGATCTTGTGCTTCACGGCCTCGTCCATGTGCTCGGCGGCCAGCTTGGCGTCGCCGGCAGCGTCGTAGTACAGACCCAGGTAAAGCTGAGCGTAGAAGAGGCGTTCGTTGAGGATGGCCGGCTTGGGATCGCCCGCCTTCGCCGCCGCCAGCACGTCTTCGGGCTTGAGCTTGCCGGCGTAGAGGTCGTAGACCTCCATCATCGGCACGCGAGTGTCGCGGCGAATCCTGAGGATATCGCCGCGGGCTTTCTCGACGCCGTCTTTGCCGCCCGTTCGCTTGGCCATGCACAAGTAGCGCCACACGGCGTTTTCCACGTCATTGTCCTGGTACGTCTGATAGGCCTCGAACTGCTTCTGGCCTTTCTCGAACTGACCGGCGTAGTAGTGCGAGATGCCGCGCTGCCAATGCTCGCGCTCGCGCCGGGCGCCCAGCTCGATGGCCTTGTCGAAATCCTCGACCGACTCCTTGAACCGCCCGACCTTGAACCGCTCTTCGCCGCGCTTGTCGTAGGCCCGGCCGTGTTTGGGGTCGAGCTTGAGCAGCTCGTCCAGATCGGCGATGGCCTGCTCGTGCTTGCGCTCCGCGGCGGCGTTCAGTGCCCGCTCGAAAAGCTGGTCGGCCTTCTCGTCAGCTTGAAGTTGCATGGCTAGAAAGGTCCAGGCCAGGGCGAAGAACGCAGCACACAGCAGCATGCGCATGGCATCGTGTCTTTGGTGAGGTCGCGCGACGGGGTCGGGAGTCGATTTTCGCGACAAGTGCATCAGCGGCAAGGTTAAACGCATGGTCGCGAAAATCGACTCACGATCCCTTGGGTGATCACAAATCGGCCGGAATCGCGTC
>JBGQHD010000031.1:0-14001 GCA_041497795.1 Planctomycetia bacterium | reverse complement strand
CGGCACGCAGACCTCCGACGAGATCGTGGACAAGGTCCTCGATCACCCGGCCGGCACGAAGCTTTATCTGCTGGCTCCGCTGGAGATCGAAGTCGGCGAGGCCTACGAAAAGCTGTGGGAGGAAATGCGTACGGCGGGCTACAACCGCGTGCGGGTCGATGGCCAGACGCATTCGCTCGACAGCCCGCCGACAATCGACCGTCGGCGGAAGCACGCGGTCGAAGTCGTCGTGGATCGCATCACCGTGCGCCCCGACGCGCGTGGCCGCATCGCCGACAGCGTGGAGAGCGGACTGGCACTCGGCAAAGGGGTGGTCCGCGTGGCCCATGCCGACGACGCCGTGCCCGAGCCGCACTGGGAGACGCGCACGCACAGCGTCCATTTCGTCTGCGAACAGTGCGGCCGCAGCTTCGAGCCGCTCACGCCGCACAATTTCTCCTTCAACAGTCCGCTCGGCTGGTGCGAGGCCTGCGAGGGCCTGGGCATGGAGACGGGCACGAACCCGGCGGCCCTGCTGCGCGACCCGAAGCTGTCGCTCGCCGAAGGCGCGGTGGCCTTATGGCCCGACCTGGCCAGCCCGCTCTCCCAGGCCATGCTCGCGGCGTTGTGCGAGCAGACCGGCGTCCCGCTCAGCGTGCCCTTCGAGCGGCTCAGCCCCAAACAGCGGCGGGTGGTCTTTCATGGTTGTGGGGAGCAGTGGATCGAGGTGCGCGTAGCAGGCACACTCCGTGTGCCGTCGAAAGCGGCCGGCGCTAAGAAGCCGCCAAGTAAGAATGGTGACACAGACGACGGCACACGGAGTATGCCTACTACTTTTCGCTTCCAATACAAGGGCCTGTACCCCGCCCTCGAAGAGGCCTCGCGGCTCACGGCTTGGGCCCGCGGGAAACTCGATCATCTCGTCGCCGAGATCGAATGCTCGACCTGCGCCGGCAGCCGCTTGCGCGACGACGCGGCGGCCGTGAAGTTCCGCGGCCGCACCATCGATGAGCTTTGCCGCACGCCGCTGGGCGAGCTGCTCGAACAAGTGAATGCCTGGAAGCTGACGCCGCGCGATCGCAAGATCGCCGGCGAGCTGGTGCGCGAAGTCCGCAACCGGCTGCAATTCCTGGTGGACGTGGGCCTGGAATACCTGACGCTGGGCCGGCCGGCTCCGACGCTCTCCGGCGGGGAATCGCAGCGCATTCGCCTGGCCAGCCAGGTCGGCAGCGGCTTGACCGGCGTGCTGTACGTGCTGGATGAGCCGACGATCGGCCTGCATCCGCGCGACAATCGCCGGCTCATCAAAGCTCTCGCGCGGCTCCGCGATCTGGGCAACACGCTGATCCTGGTCGAGCACGACAAAGAGGTCGTCGCCAGCGCCGACCAACTGCTCGATTTCGGCCCCGCCGCCGGCGAGCATGGCGGCCAGATCGTCGCCCAAGGCACGCCCGCGTCGGTGGCTCAACAGAAGACGTCGGTGACGGGGCCGTTCCTGTCGGGCAAGAGGGCCGTGCCGATTCCCAAGACACGGCGGATCCCGGCGGCACTAAGTGGGAATGCGGAATTCGGAATTCGGAATTCGGAATTGAAGAAACCAAAACCGAAGAAGAAGACCAAGGCCGCGTCCACCAATTCCGCATTCCGAATTCCGAATTCCGCATTCGATTGTCTGGAGGTCCTCGGCGCCCGCCACAACAACCTCAAGAACGTCGATGTCCGCATCCCGCTGGGGGCGCTCACGGTCGTCACGGGCGTCAGCGGCAGCGGCAAAAGCTCGCTGGTCAACGACGTGCTCTACATGGCCTTGGCCCGCAAGCTGCACCGCATCAAAGGGCAGCCGGGGGCCCACGACAAGATTCGCGGCCTGGACCGCATCGACAAGGTGATCCAGGTCGATCAGCAGCCGCTGGGCAACACGCCGACCTCGAACCCGGCCACCTACACCGGCGCGTTCGAGTTGATCCGCGCCCTTTTCGCCCAACTGCCGGAGGCCAAACTGCGGGGCTACACGCCGCGGCGGTTCAGCTTCAACGTGCCGGGCGGGCGCTGCGAGCGCTGCGAGGGGAACGGCCAGCTTCGCATCGAGATGCACTTCCTGCCCGATGTGTGGGTCGAGTGCGACACGTGCCGCGGCCACCGCTACAACCCCGAGACGCTGGCCGTGCGGTTCCGGGGGCACACCATCGCCGACGTGCTGTCGATGCCCATCGGCAAAGCGGTCGAGCTGTTCGAGAACATCCCCGACATCCGCCGCATCCTGCAAATGCTGTGTGACGTGGGGCTCGATTATCTGACGCTCGGCCAACCGGCGCCGACGCTCTCCGGCGGCGAGGCGCAGCGGGTGAAGCTGGCCGCCGAGCTGGCCCGCCCCGACACCGGCCGCACGCTGTATCTGCTGGACGAGCCAACGACCGGGCTGCACTTCTCCGATCTGCTCAAGCTGCTGGACGTGCTCAACCGCCTCGTGGACCTGGGCAACACGGTGCTGGTGATCGAACACAACCTGGACGTCGTCAAGACGGCCGATTGGATCATCGACCTGGGGCCGGAGGCAGGCGAGCCGGGCGGCTACGTCGTTTTCCAAGGCACGCCGGAGGAGCTGGTGGCGCACGCGCAAGGTAGGACGGTTTTCCAAACCGTCCGTCCAACGAAGGCGAGGAAAGCAAAGGCAGCCGTCCTCGCCGGCGCCGCGCCGCGGAGCGGCCCGCGCTCGCGTTCCCACGCGGAGCGTGGGAACGAGAATCCTGGCACGTTGGAAACGTGCCCTACGTTGCGCTCTCACACCGGCGAAGCCCTCGCGCCGGTCTTGGCCGCTGGCCCTTACGAAGAGCGCAAGGTGTACGACCCGGCCGCTGTGGCCGAAAGACGCGACGGCGACCTGGACATCGACGAGGTCGGCAGCGAAACGCAGGTGCCCTGGGAATCCTCCGGCCGCCAATGGCATACGATCGACCGCGTCGGCCGGCGGGGGGAGCCGTGCAAGTGGGACGGACAGATCGTGGCCCGCGTCGTCGATCGCATCCACGAGCTGGGCACGTTCAGCCCCACGAACTGGAACACCCGCACGATCGTGGAGATCGCCGCAGAGCGGAAGACCGACGGCTGGTTCTTGCACGCCATCACCGGCGAGCAGTGGGTGGTGAAGCTCAAGTTCCGCGTGGCGAAGAAGACCTTCCAGCGCGAAGCCCTGATCGAGCGGCTTGCGCTGACCCCATTCAACGACTTGCCCGGCGTGCCGGTGTACGGCAACCAGCCGCGAGTGAAGTGCAAGAATCTCCGCGGCCCGTGGCAAGAGATCGAGTTGGCCGTGTACTCGCTGGAGGAAATCGACAAGCCGGAGTTCTGGCAGTTCCTCGAATCGGCCGTCGCCGGCTTCCGCCGGCTGACCGAGCGCGTAGCTCAAAACCCCGAAGACGTCATGCCCTGGAAGGTGCTGGGCCAGAAGTGGCACTTCTCGCGCCGCGGCTTCCCGCCGGGCAAGAAGGTCGAGTGGCCGCCCGAGCTGCTCGAGGAACTTTGCGAACTGCTCTCCGAGACTGCGGCGGGCGGACAGTTCCTCTGGAATAACCAGCAGGTCGTGCACTTCTTCGTGCCGCAGCAGAACGAGCCGTGGGCCAGCCTTTATACGAAGCGAGTGGCCGGCGTCGATCTGGTGCTCACGGGGCCCAAGAACCGCTTCGCCTTCGGCCGCGTCGCCGCCCTGGCCGCCCAGCGCGAGCTGGTGTCCGACGACGTCCAGCGCGACGCCGTGAAGCTGCGATTTTGCAGCGTCGAAGACTTGCAGGCCGGCAACCTCGGCGAGTTCCTGGCCGAACATTTCTCGGCCGTGCGCGGCAAGGCGCCGCAACACTAACCCGACGCGCAAGCGAGGGAGAAGCGTGAGCTAACGCGGATGGCGCTGCTCCCTCGCTTGCGCGTCGGGTTAGTGTGACGACGGTCGGGCTAGTGTGATGGCAAGGTCCCTGAGTATACTTCCGCTGACAGCGGCGGGCTTTCCGCCGCCACGGCGCCAGGTGTGTGGTCTCCCATGGCCAAGTACGTCGTTCGCTTCGGCTCGATGCGCCGTTTGGGCGTGTTCCAAACGAAGGACGAAACCTACCTCCGCGGCACCCACGTGATCGTCCGCACGGACCGGGGGCTGGAGGCGGGCGAGGTGCTCTGCGAGGCCACGGAGCAATCCGTCGAGCACATCAAGGACCCGGCGCGCGGGCCGCTGCTGCGGGCCATGTCGCCGGCCGACGAGAACGAGGTCTTCCGGCTGCTGGGCCAGGCGCGGCGCGAGTTCGAAGTCTGCCAGGAGCACGTCGCCAAGTTGGCCCTGGAGATGAGCCTGGTGGACGTCGAGCACATCTTCGGCGGCGAGCGGATCATCGTGTATTATCTGGCCGAGAACCGCGTGGACTTTCGCGAGCTGGTGAAGGCGCTGGCCGGTGAGTTCCAGACGCGGATCGAGATGCGGCAGATCGGCGTGCGGGACGAGGCCAAGCTGCTGGCCGATTACGGCGACTGCGGCAAGCCGGTGTGCTGCAACACGCACCTCTCGGAGATGCCGCCGGTGTCGATGAAGATGGCCAAGCTGCAAAAGGCCACGCTCGATCCCTCGAAGATTTCCGGCCGCTGCGGGCGGCTGAAGTGCTGCCTGCGTTACGAATACGACACGTACCTGGAGCTGGAGAAGGCCCTGCCGCCGGTGGGCGCCGAAGTGGTCACGCGCGAGGGGCGCGGCCGCGTGCTCGCCCAGGAAATTCTGGCCAGCCAGGCGCTGGTGGAGACCGAGGACGGCCGCCGCGTGCTGATCGACGTGCAAGACATTTTGACGGTATTGCCCCGCAAGGGCGGGAGACAGCAGCAACCCCAAAGGGCGGAGGAAGAACGCGGTGAGTAGCAGGTCCGTAGCCGAAGTCGCCAGACTTCGGAGCTGCTGAACTCTGGCGAGTTCAGCTACCCTTGACCCCTGACTCGCCGCGCTGCCTGCACCTAGCGTCATGAACCGCGTAATGTCCGACTTTTGCCGCCAGGTTGTCGAGGTCGCCCGCCAGCATCGGCGGTACAACCCCGAAGCCTATTTGTTCATCTTTCAGGCGTTGAACTACGCCCAGGAAGAGCTGGGCTACAGCGGTTCGTCGGAAGGGGCCCCGCGGGCCGCGGAGGCGACCCCTGCAGCCGAGGAGGGAGCAACGTCGGCGGGAGAGGCCGGCGAGGCCGCCGAAACGCCGATCGAGCGGCACATCAGCGGCCAGCAACTCTGCGAGGCCATCCGCCAACTCGCCCTCCGCGACTTCGGATACATGGCCAAGACCGTCTTCAAGTCGTGGGGCATCACCGGCAGTGGTGACTTCGGCGAGATGGTCTATCACCTCATCGAGGTCGGGCTGATGAGGAAAACCGACCGCGACCGCCGCGAGGACTTCGAGAACGTCTTCGATTTCGACGCCGGGCTGTCGCGCGGCTTTCGCATCGAAGTGCCGCAGGCCGAAGACGAGTAGAACGGAATTCATTCCGTTCGTCGCCTCGAGACCGCGAGGAGGTCTCGACTGGCGCGATAGGTGGCGGCGGCATCGAACGGAATGAATTCCGTTCTACGTCTTGTTCGTCTTGTCGCGCGGCGGCAGCGACTTGAGTCCCGGCGTGGCCTTGGGGGTCGGCGTGGTCTTAGAAGTCGGGGGGGGCTTGCGCTTCGGCTCGCCCGGCGTCGTCTCTTGGCCCGGGAACGCTTCGTTCATCCAATCGTCCCAAGCGCTGCTGTTGGCCGGGTCGCTGACCTGCACGGCGTGCCAGAGCGCCTCGCCCATCCGCCGATCGAGATAACGCCACATCGGCCAGACGAGCGCGGCGCGGGCCAGGGCGTCGGCGTGCCGGCCTTCGAGCGAATCGAGCACGGCTTGTCCGGCGATGCCGAAGGCCCGCAGCTCGTTCTCGAACTCCGGCTGGGCGGCCAGCTCCTGGAAGATCGCCGCGGCCGCCTCGCGCTCGTCATCTTGCAGATGCAGCAGCGCCAGCTCCTTCTTGGCCAAGAGCGCATAGAACTCGTCGTTAGGCTTATAGTCCACAACGCTCTGCCAATGGGCCTTGGTCGGGGACAACCCGGCGTAGACGTATTGCGCCTCCGCCGATTTCTGCCGCGGGATTTCCAGGTAAGGCCCGGCGGTCCCCGGCAAGAGCGGCGTCGGCCGCATGCCCCACGCGCAGGCAACCCCCACGAGGAACGCCGCGACGATGCCGCCGGACAGCCAGAGCCACAAGCGGACGGGACGGCGCCGCGCCAGCGCGGCCGTCTTCATCACGTCCTCCAGCCGGCGCGTGGCCTCCATCGGTCCGGCCAGCTCGGCCCCCAGCGATTGCCACAACTCGTCGTCGCCGGCGCCGTCGCCCAGTCCTTCGGCCGCGGCCAGCCGCAGGTCGCGCAGCAGCTCGCGGGCCGATTCGTAGCGGTTGGCCGGGTCTTTCTCCAGCAGGCGATGCACGATCCGGCAGAGGGCCTCGGGCAGCTCCGGCCTGGCGTTGGCCAGCGGCTCGGGGGCCGACTTGAGGTGCTGTACGGCCAGCGCCAATGCCGACTCGCCGCGGAACGGCGGCTGCCCGGCCAGCGCGTGGTACAGCGTCACGCCCAGCGAGTACAAGTCGCTGCGATGGTCCAACGGCTTGCCCTCGGCCTGCTCGGGGCTCATGTAGAGCGGCGTGCCCATCGTGACGCCGACCTGCGTCAGATTGAGCTGCTCCCCCTCGCGGAGCACGTGCGCCAGGCCGAAGTCGGCGACCTTGGCCTCGCCGGTGGCGGCGATCAGCACGTTCTCCGGCTTGATGTCGCGGTGCACGATCCCCTGCTGGGCCGCCCGCAGCAGCGCCGCGGCCACCTGGCGGGCAATATGCACGGCCAGCCGCACGTCCACCGCTCCGTGGCGGTCGAGGTACTCGCGGAGGTTCCTGCCCTGCACGTACTCCTGGGCGATGAAGTGCACGCCGTCGATCTGGCCGACCTCGTGGATCTGCACGATATTGGCGTGCACCAACGCGGCGGCCGACTGGGCCTCGTGATGGAAGCGGCGGACGTAGTCTTCATTCTCGGCCAGGTCGGCCCGCAGCACCTTGAAGGCTACCTGCCGCTTCAGCGAAAGCTGCTCGGCCAGGTATACCTCCGCCATGCCGCCGCGGCCCAGCCGCCGCAGCAGGCGATAATCGCCCAATTGCCGGCCGGAAAGATCGACGTCCAGCGGCCCCTTCGCCGCCGGCCGCGGTTGTTTGGAATCGGCAGGAGCGGGCGTCTTGTCGGGTGGATGCGACATGCTATCGGAGCGACGATCGCGGGGCGGCTGGCCAGCGCGACCCGCGCGGGCGGTTCTGTCATGGTGGGCAGTCTCCCCTAGTATGGAGTCCGTGACCGCGGCTGACAACGGCACGGTGGAGCTGTCATTCTGAGCGCAGCGAAGAATCTCCACGCTCGGGGTGCCACCGAGACCCTTCGCTGCGCTCAGGGTGACAGGTGCGCTGGAGTTGACGTGAACGGCCGATTAGCCGAACCAGCCCTTCTTGGCGAAGGCCGTGATGGCCGCGTTCTCGTCGTCGTAGATGTCGAACACGCGGTTCAGCCGGGTGATCTTGAACACCTCCATGATGTCCGGCGAGATGTTGCAGAGCTTCAGGTCGATCTGCTCTTGCTTGCAGCGCTTGTTGAGGTGCACCAGCCGGCCCAGCACCGAGGACGACATGAACTTCACCTCGTTGAAGTTCAGCAGCAGCTTGCCGGAGGGGACCTTGGCCACCACCGACATCAGTTCCTCGCTGATCTGTTGGATCTTGCTCTCGTCGAGAATCTGCGCGTCGTTGAAGTAGACCACGAGCACGTCGCCGTTAGTCTGGGTCAGAATGGCTGGCACGAGTCGTCTCCCGAAGAGATAGAAGTCCGGCCCAAAGGATTCGATCGAATTGGTCGCACGAAAGGCTTTCGTCGCCAGGGTTTCGTCGCGGTTTCCTGCTCCGCGGGCCCGGCGGTGATACTTCCAATATGACGTGAAACGCCTGCGCTCACAAGACGGGGTGGCGGCTTTGGCCCCACGCGCCATGCCTTCCGTTTTGGGGGGCCGAACATCGAACGCCCAACATCGAACGGTTCGGTTCGATGTTGGACGTTGGACGTTCGACGTTGGACGTTCAAACGCTCCGTCTTTGCGGATTTTTCTTGACAGCACGAGGGCCGGCGGGACAAGGTAGTGGGGTTAGGCTATGTTTAGCGAAGGCTTCGGGGGCGTGCATCCCCTTGCAGCAGGATTGCCGCAACGGGATCGCACGGAGGCCCCTCGAAGCGCCTCGAACCGGCGGAACCGTCTTCAGGAACAGGAGAGCGAACATGCAACGTTCTGTCAGGCCCAGCCTTTCTCGGTGGGCGAGCGTCTCTCGATGGGCGAGCGTCTCTAGATGGATTGCGGCCTGCGGCGCGGCCGTGCTCGGACTCGTTTTGTCCGCCCCGGCCTCGCCAGCGCAGAATGCCGAACAAGCCGTCGGCAATCATCTTCAGGCCGGCGAATTCGGCCCCGCCAAGGCCCTGGCCCAGCAGCAGCCCGGCGCGACGCGCGACCGGCTGATGGGCCAAATCGCCAACGCCCAGGCCCGCGCCGGCATGCGACAGGCCGCCTTCGACACCGTCGGCGGCATCGCCAATAACCGGGCGTTTGGCCAGTCGCTCCAGGGGGTTTCCGGCCAGGGGATCGGCGACGCTTTCGGCGGCCGCGGTGGCAGCGGTGGCGGCGGCCAGGCGGACTTCGACTCGCTGATGAACCTGATCAAGAGCACGATCAAGCCGGATAGCTGGAAGGACACCGGCGGCCCGGGCACCGTGGAATCGTTCGAGGGGGGCGTGCGCGTCGATACCGCCGGACTGGTGCACTCGCTCTTGACCGGCGACTCCCGCGGCACGCTCGCCACGATCCGCCGCCGCGCGGGCGAGATCGGCCCCAACGCCGACGTCCGCCGCAAGTCGCTGCTCCGCAAGGTATCGCTCACCCGGCTGGAGCGGGCCGTGCAGATCAAGCTGGCCAAGGGCGAGCCGGTCAGCGAGGACATGCTCGTGCTGGCCGGGTTGCACAAGATCCAGTACGTGCTCGTGTATCCTGAGACGGGCGACGTCGTGCTGGCCGGCCCGGCCGGCAACTGGCGCACCGACGAGGAGGGCCGCCTGGTCAACACCGACGAAGACCGCCCGACCCTGCGGCTGGACGATTTGATCGTCATCCTGCGGCACATGTTCAAGGACAAAAACACTGAGCAGGCCTTCGGCTGCTCGATCGAGCCGCTCAAGGACAACCTGTCTCAGACCAAGACGTTTCTCGACAAATGGGCCAGCAAGAAGCTCCCCGCCGGGGCCTCGGCCAAGGAGAAATGGCTCGGCGACCTCCGAGACGCTCTCGGCCGCCAGTCCGTGGACTATTTCGGCATCGACCCCAGCAGCCGCGTGGCCCGCGTGCTGTTCGAGGCCGACTACCGCATGAAGCTGGTCGGCATCGGCAAGGAGAAGGGCCTGCACACCGTGCCCAGCTACCTGTCGATGCTCAAGGGGGAGGATACCCCCGCGTCGCTCGGCGTGCTTCGCTGGTGGTTCACGCTGAACTACGATGCGATCCTGACCAGCGACAGCCGCGACGCCTTCGAGCTGCGCGGACAGGGCGTGAAGGTGCTCAGCGAAAACGAGCTGGTCGATGCCAAGGGCAACCGCTCCCACACCGGCCAGTCGGACGAGTACACCGCCGCGTTCGCCGACAACTTCACCAAGGCCTTCAAGGACCTGGCCGCCAAGTACCCGGTTTACGCCGAGTTGCAGAACGTCTGCGACCTGGCGCTGGCTTGCTCGCTGATGCGCAACCTCGACCTGCCCGGCCAGGCCGGCTGGCAGATGGAGTGCTTCGGCGGCGCGGGCGAATACCAGACCTCGGTCGGCAACGCTCCCAAGATGGTGGAAAGCGTGATCAACCACCGCGACCTGGCCAAGGGCCGGTTCGTCGTCGTCGTCAGCGGCGGCGTGCGGGTCGATCCGACCTCGCTGACCGGCAAGTCGGCCCTGGTCGTCGATCGCAAGGGCAACCTCGGCAGCCGCCACGGCGCCGCAGGCCCCCGCGACCTGCCGCTCAGCCAGTGGTGGTGGGATTAGTCATCACTCCTCTCCCCCCAAGGGGAGAGGTCGGGTGAGGGGTGTGGAACAACCCTGTACGGCGCGCCCAAGAGGGCGCGCCTTTTTCTTGCGCGAATCGGCGACTCTGTCACCACCGCGCGGTTTGTGTCGCCCAAACCCTTCCGTATCGGTCACTCCGGCGGAGGTCTCTCGCAGCCGTCCTCCGCGTGCAAACGCTTGTCGGCCCCAGTGTTACACGGTTCGCCCTCCGCGGTGCGTCGTAACTGCACCCAGCGGAATGGGGCCACTCGCGCGCGGACGGCGGGCACCTCTCCGCGGCCATTTTTCTTGCCGGAATACGAATGGTCTCGTGGCTAAACGCGGTCGTACTTTCGAGGCATCACGTTCAGGCAGTCCTCAACGCCGCCTCCACGCCTCGAAAGAAGAACGACCATGTCAGATCGCGAAGGATACAACGCTCCCAGCACAACGGTTTCCGTTAGCAGCCCCGGCGTTGCCTGGGACCCGGCGACCTTGACCGCCGAGGCCACGCTCACGCCAACGCTCTACCCCACGGAGTACCTGCGGGCCACGGGGTTTGGCTTCGGCGATCTCGATGACGACGGCCAGATCTTGGGCATCGAAGTCCGCATCACCAAGAAGGCCGAGTATGCAACGGGAGTAGTGTGGGACGAAGCGATTCTCGTTCTGGGCGGCTCGCCCATCGGCGGCAGCAAGCTCGGCGGAGGCTGGTCCAGCAGTTTTGCGGCGGCGACCTACGGCGGCTCGGGCGACCTCTGGTCCACCACGAATCTGCGCGGGTCCGACGTCAAGCAGAGCAGCTTCGGCGTGCAAATGTACGCGACGGCGACGCCACCGCAAGACGCGGTGCTTCAGGTCAGCAAGATCGAGATGCGGATCACCTACGTCCCCGTCATTGGTGGCAATTCCGCCAGCGGGGGCATTCCAAACGAGAAAATTGCTTGTTGTTCCTGCGACTGCGGCTGCGAGCGCGGCCCGGCCAAAGTGATCGGTCCCGTCGCCTACTACAACGGCGAGATCGAACTCTCGGCCAATGATCTCTCGGTCGGCGGGTTCGGCCACGCCTGGGGGCATGAGCGCTACTATACGAACCGCTTGTCACGCTATGCCGATGCCCGCCAAGGCTTCAACTGGTTGGTGCGCGGATGGCCCTACCTCGTCAAGCAGAGCGCGACGACCTACGTCTTCGTGCAGACTAACGACGAGGCCGTCTGGTTCGACTATAGCGCCGGCGCCTACACGCCACGCCACGGCGCCAAGTTCTGCCTTACCCACGACGCCGTCAATCACGTCTTCACGCTCACGACCGAGCAAGGGCACAAGCTGGCCTTCCACGACTTCGACCAGGCGTCCAATCCCAAGGGCCTGTTCAAGGGCATGACCACGGTCGGCGGGCAGACGCTTCAGGTGATTGGGTACAACAGCGATGGCCGGATCACGGAAGTCCAGCGCAGCTACGCCTCGGGGGGCAGCACCACCACCGAGTCGTTCAAGTACGACTACCTCGCCAGTGGCGACAATCAAGACCGACTCGAGTATGTGACGCTGCGCCGCAAGGTCGATGCTGGCGCTTGGAGCAACATTCGCCGCGCCAAGTACGAGTATTACGGACTCGGTGAAGACTATGGCAGTCAGGGCGACCTGAGGCGCGTCATCATCCAGCAGTACAACGGCTCGTCCTGGGACGACCTGGACGTCTCCTACTATCGCTACTACCAGGATGGCGACACCAACGGCACGCGGCATCTCCTCAAGTATGTCGTTAACTCGGAAGCCTACCGGCGGCTGGATGACGCGGTCACTGACCCGCTGACGGCCACCGACGCCCAGGTGGCCGACTACGCGGACCACTACTTCGAGTACGATTCTTCCAAGCGAGTCACCAAGGAAGTGGTCGATGGCGGCAGCCGCACCACGACGCTGGCGTACACGACCAGCGCGCACGCCAACGGCTATAACAACTGGAAGACCAAGACCACCGAGACCAAGCCCGACGGCAGCCAGAACATCGTCTACACCAACTACCTCGGCCAGGCAATCATCACCGAGCACAAAAGCGGCAGCGACAAGTGGGTCGAATACAAGCAGTACGACTCGGCCGGCCGGCTGATTCAGCACGCGACTCCAGCGGCCGTCGTCTCTTACGACGACACCCAGGCCAACATGGGCGTCTCGCTGCGCTCGTCCGACGGCCTGATCCACGTCACGGATTACTACACCACCACTGATGCGGCGGCTGGCAGTGTGGCAGGCTATACGCAGCACGAGAAGATCAAGCGGGGCAGCGGCGGCACGGCGATCAAGCTCCGCAGCTACGAGTACACCTGCTGCTGCCCGGAGGGCAGCTCAAGCAGCTCGTCCAGCTCAAGCTCCTCATCTTCATCTTCCAGCTCAGGCGGCTGCAATTGCGCCTTCCCGGTCTTCCGTGTGTCGCGCGAGACGCTCTACCCGTCCGACACCAACCAGTCGCTGACCATCGTCACCGACTACGCCTACACGTACCATCCAGGCACCTGCCAGGTGAAAGAGCGGCTGACCACGCTGCCGGTGATCGCCACCTCGCAAAACGGCTCCGGCATCGCCAACACCCGCCGCGAGGTGTTCGATATCCACGGCAACCTGGAATGGGCCAGGGACGAGCGGGGCGCCATCACCCGCCACAAGCACGACGTGGTCAAAGGCGCGCTGACGCAGACGATCCAGGACGTCGATACTGCGCAAGTCAGCGACGAGCCGTCCGGCTGGCTCACGGTCAGCGGCTTCGGCCTGCACCTGGTCAGCGACTACGAAACCGACGACCTGGGCCGTACCACGCAGGCGCTCGGCCCGCAGCACAACGTCGATATCAGTAATACGGACACTCCTGTCCGTACAGCCCAGTGGACGGTCTACAAAGACACCGACCACGAGATCTGGTCCGGCCGCGGCTATGGCAGCGGGTCGGGCTTCTCGACCTACACGCTGGTCAACCCGGTCAGCGTCACGAAGCTGGACCGCGCCGGCCGAGCCACCGACCAGATCGTCGCCACGCGGGCCAGCACGTCCGGCAAGCTCACGGCGAGCGACAGCTTCGCGCAGTCCTCCTGGGTCCGCTGGAGCAAGAGCAGCTACAACGACGACGGCGATCTGACCGCCAGCCGCGTCTACCACACCATCCCTTCGTCCGGCGCGGGCAGCAGCGGCACGAACTACGACGAGACGACCTACGGCTACGACTCGATGGGCCGCCAGAACATGCACAAGACTCCTGGCGGCACGATCACGCGCATCGTGTTTGACATCCGCGGTCGAGTGCAGAAGATCTACATCGGCACCAACGACACCGGCGCCACGGACGCCGACCCCACGGGCGGTGGCGCGAGCGGCAACAACATGCTGCTCGTCACCCAGCACGAGTACGACGGCAACGCCGACGAGGCCAACGGCAACCTGACCAAAACCACGCAGCATGTCGATGCCAGCACCACGCGCGTCACGAGCTTCGGTTACGATTGGCGCGACCGGCAGACTGTCATCGACGGCGAAGTCGATTTCTACCAGGAGAACACCTACGACAACCTGGGCCACGTCACCAAGATCGATCGCAAGAACACCACCTCGGGCGGCAACCTCATCGGCCGCAGCGAGACGTTCCACGACGACCTGGGCCGCGTCTACCAAACCAAGCGCTATGCCGTGAACGTCTCTAGCGGCAGCGTGGGCAACTCCCTGGTCGATAACACCTGGTACGACGCCGCCGGCCACGTCCTCAAGCAAAAGCCTGCTGGCAGCGAGGCGTTCACCAAGTTCGTCTACGACGGCCTGGGCCGGCGGCCCAAGCAGTACGTCGGTTACGACACGGCCGAGACCAGCTACGCCGATGCCGGCACCGTCACGGG
>JBGQHD010000030.1:0-14006 GCA_041497795.1 Planctomycetia bacterium | reverse complement strand
TGATGTCGATGAAATCACCTGGGCTGAGTAGGTACCCCAGGGCGTTCAGGGCGTAAGTGAAGCATTCCAGGGAAGAGTCCATCGCGAAAAAGAGCACGCCGGCGTAGCTTTCCCAGACCACGTTCCACTCGTTGCGAGCTTTCGATGTCGTCATCTCCTCGTCCGGGGCCATGCCGCAGCCTAGCTCGTTGAGCTTCCGGTAATCCCGATCGACGGTCACGATCCGAGCCATCATCGCGCGGATCGCGTACCTGTACGTCAGAATCCAATTGGGCGGCTTCGCGTACTTCGGCTCGTTGTGAAGCACGTGTCCGAACGCCCACAATTGATCTCCGACTGCATACGCCTCCTCGAAATTCAGCGAGATATTCGGGAAGGGTTTCACAGCTCCAATCTCCTCAATACGCTGGCAACTCATCCACCCATAGGTAAATCAACGTGCCGCAGGCGAACACTTGGGTTGGCAGTAAAACGCGCAGGCTGAGTACGAACCTCGTCGTATCCATAACCTGCCCCTCCGCCGCCGAACGACCCAAGCTCAGCGACGGCGGCCACGAGGCGCGGCGGATGTCGTCGACGTCTACGGGCACGACACCAAATTAGCAGCAGAATCCAACTGTGGAAGGCTACCCGCGCGAGCGGAACGGTGTCCGGGGTCAACCGCTTCATGGCGGCTGGGTACGTCATGCGTGCCAGGGGCCACAGCTCGCGGTTGACGCCAGCGAAGCTGCTGGCGTGCCCCCAGACCCGCTCGGGGCTTGCCGACAGGGCCGTCGCGATGGCGAACGTGTAGGGTTTTTTCCAGACCAATGTGCGCAGCTTCAGAACGAACGTCTTCATGGTGTGTCTTCTGCGAGGAGTGACGGAACGCCGAACTTGTGATGCCTGTTCGGCTTAGGCGAATGCCCGCGCGCGGTGCGACCGCGTTTCGCGGGGCAAGAGAAGCAGAAGGGAGGGCCAATAGGAGGGCGTCGAACCTACCCACCCGGACCGTCAGCGGCGCTTTCCCCCAAACTCGTCGGTCCCTCTACCTCACAGTCGCGCCGCCGTCCGAAAGTGACACAACTATTCGAGAATTTCTCGGAAGTTTTTGGTAGACAGAACGGCCCGGTGGCGCGGCAAGCGTGGAAGAGCCAGCGGCGCAGACTCGTCCGCGCGATGCGAACGTCGCGGGCCGAGTGCCCCGAAATGCCGCGGCCTGGGCCGAGTGGCCGATGCCGTGCCATCAAAAGCGACCAACCAAACGCGTTGCGGCCATAGCGATCCAGGTCACGTCGAACGCCTGCTGCATGCGGCCGTCCGTAAGCAGCGAAATCGCCGCCTCTCGATGCGTAAGACGGCCCGACAGGAATATGAATACGACCGACTTCGCACGACCGGCGCGAGCCAATTCGACGAATTGGTGTAGTTCCGGGCGATCCAACAACAAGTCAGGCAGATCATCGGCAGGCTAGCGCTGGCACGGATTTTCGGGCCTGGATCATGGGTTCTCTCTCTATCTTGTTTTCAATCGGAAGCTGTCCATGACGATCGACTGATCGACCTTGCCATAAGCGTCGTCGCCGCCGACGTGTCCGAAGAAGAAGATCCGGCCGTCTTTCGCTTGCACAGAGCGGGGATAGTAGGCCGATCCGGGCACGTCCAGTTTTTGCCAGGTCTTCCCGGCGTCGCTGGTCCAGTGAATGCCGCTGGTCGCCACATGCAGGATGGGGCCCTCCCGTGTGGCTAGGAGTTCCGGCTGGCCACTGTGCGGCAGCACCGAAGGACCGACCTTTCCAACGACCCAGCCGTCGTCCGATTTCTTCAGCATCCCCTGCCAGCGTTTGGTATCGTTCGCGCGCCGGAACACGGCGAGCAGATCGCCGTTGGCGAGTTCCGCCACGTCGAACTCCTCGGTCCAGCCGTCCGGCTGCTCCTTGGGAATCGCGGGGATGGGGCCCTTCCAAGTCTTGCCCTTGTCGGACGAGACGACCAGCATCGGTTGGACCCGCTTGCTCAACTCTTCGCGTGTGTGGCTCCCCGCCGCGAATGGTGCCACCCCGAGAAGCACGACGAGCCGATCGTCGCGTAATACCCGAATTCGCCTCGGCCAGGTCGTGTACTTCTTGGGATCGAGCAGAACTTCGGGCTTCCCCCAGGTTTTCGTGCCGTCGCTCGAACGCTGCAGGAAACCTGTCTTGGGTACCTCCGCATCGTAGGGCAAATAGAATCCGAACACCCCGCGGATTACGGTGCCATCCGCGAGCGCCGTCTCGGCCTCCCCTGAAACACCATTCATGCACGACTTGAAGGTGTCTGCACTCGCCTCCTTCCAGGTCTTGCCCACATCGGTCGAGCGGAGGTGGACATTGCGCAAATCAAGCCCGGTCATGTCGTAACCAGGATGACCAGCAGGCGGCCACGTCAGCTTCGCTTGCACTTCTTTGGGGGCCTGCGGCCGACCATCGACCCGCCCGGTTGCCCGAGTAAAGCTCACCATCAGGCTGCCGTCGGGCATCGTCCATGCACCACACCAACTCGTGAATCCGGGCTTCTGGGGCGAGTGATAAATGGTCTGTCGCTGGTGCTCGATGGCGGCAAACTCGCCGGCGTCGGATCGCGACCGGGGCAGCGACGAGCGCATGAAGTCTGCAATATGATCGATGGCCTCTTGGGCTTCCGGAAGCAGCGGGTCGTGGGACTGGAACACATGGAACATGCCTGGCCAGTCTTCGAGCTTCACCTGGATTCCGTCCGCACGAGCCTTCTTCGCCACCCGGATGCTGTCATCGTGGAGCATCTCGTGCTCGCCCACTTGAATCAGCAGCGGCGGGATGCCGCGGTAGTCGCCAAAGACGGGCGAGGCGAGCGGGTTGCGGGGATCTGTTTTCCCGAGGTAATGCTCGCGAAACACGGGCATGGTTCGCGCACTGATGATGGGATCGTTGACGGTCTTCAACGACTCGCTGGCCAGCGTCAAATCGGTGGTCGCTGACAGGGCGATTCCTCCCGCCGGCAGCGACAACCGGCGGTCTCGCAGAGCCAGCAGCGTCGCCAGCGTCAGGCTGCCGCCGGCCGAATCCCCGGCAATGAAAGTTGCTCGGGCGGGAGCGGGGCCGGACGGCCCGTTCGCGATCATCCATTCGTGAGCGCCGACACAATCGTTCAGCCCGGCCGGGAAGGGGTGCTCCGGCGCCAGTCGGTAGTCGGGCAGCAGCACGGCGCACTTGGCCGCCGCCGAGATATGTGCCGCCAGCGGGAGATAGAATCCGCCCGATCCGGAAACAAAGCCACCGCCGTGCAGATACAGCAAGCGTAGATCGGGGTCCGCGCCGGGCGCCAACACCCATTCGCAGGGAATCTCCCCGGCCTTCGTGCGGATCAACTTGACGCCGCGAATCGTGGGCTCGCGGCGCGACCCCATTCCTGTCCGCAACGCCTTCAAGTCGAAGCCGTTGGTGCCGAAGGGCGTATTCTTGCGAAGTTTCTGGAGGTATTCGACGCCCTCGCGCGAGACCGCCCTCGGCTTGCCCTCCGGCGTCCCCGATGGCGGAACATCGCCGTTGTCCTTCTTGGGAATCGCCTGGGAGCCTTCTTGAGCAGTCTTCCGCGGTTGTGGCTGGAGGTCGTCAACGGCGTACGCGCCAACGGCAATCACACAGACCAGCAGCGCCGTCCCGGCAAATCGTTTCATCGCAAGCCTCCGATTTAGTAATGACTGAGGCGTGATACCACCCTTCCCACGGCGATCGAAGCCCGCAGGTGGGTCATCTCGCGTTCTTCTCGACGTCCAGTGCAAAAAGTCGGCTCCTGTTCGTCGACGCCTGAGGAAGAATCCGAGTCGCGCACACGAGAGTACGTTGCCTGAGCAACTCAAACCGCGCGATACGCAGGTCGGCGCTTGAAGCCGGCATTATCGCCTATCTTACTCGCCAGTTGCAGTGGCATCACGAACGACGGCCGCTACGCCGCTCCGGGCCAGCTCCCGATCGGTCGCCGTCGCCAGAACGACCAAAAGCGGCTTGAATAGCCCGCGCATCACCGCACGTCCTGCGATTCCAGACTTCTCGCTCGCCGCACCTTCCCAAGGGTGGGTGCCGCCGTCGCGGCCTTCACCAGAGTACTACCTACCGCACAAACGGCGGCACTTGGTGAAGCCACCGGCACCGCCGAAGGTAACCAAGAGCAGCTTCACCCGCAGGGCCTCGACGCCCTCAACGAGCCACGCGCCACCCGGTCAGGACGCCCAGCCCGATGGGTGAAACAGCAAGGGCCGCCCGACCGATGCGTCGTGGCGGCCCTCTTGTTGGCCAGGCACCGGGCGGCGACTCCCTGGGGCATTCCATAGGGGGCGCTTGCTCGAAGTTATCCGCGCCGCTACAACGCGGGCAGTCTCTTTGCACTTCTGCGTGCGGTCCTGGAGCCCGGCTATGCCGAACGAATTCGACAGCCCGCTTGCCTCAGTACTTCTACTGTCTGACTGATCTTGGAGGAACGTAAGGCTGTTGTTAGCAAACCTTCGGGTGAAGAACGGATCTTCTCTGGTTCATCCGGCGGAAGCGGGCGCCGCAGCCGCACCAGACGGTGGCCCGCAACTTCCTCACCAGTTGGCACCTACGGGCCATGAACTCGGGCATCCGCGTGATGCAGCAGATGGCCAAGACACTCATGTTCCATGCCTTCGGCCTGCTGGCCTGGTACGACTACCCGATCTCCACCGGCCCGCTGGAGGGACCAACAACAAGATCAAGACCATGCAACGCCAAGCCTACGGCTTCCGTGACCAGGAGTTCTTCAAACTGAAGATCTACGCCATCCACGAGACCAAGTACGCATTAGTCGGATGAACCATATTTCAGACGGTTTCAGCCAATCACCACAGCCGGTTACTCCATTTACATCTATCACGTCACGCTGGAGGACGCCAATCGCGTGCGGCGCGAGGTGGGGTGGCCAGAGTTGACGGAGGCGGAAGCACAGAACCATGCTGCACGGGGCGCGGAGGCTGGACTGTGACTCCGTTGCCCACCGAGTCCTTCATTGGACCTGTCCGCGACCATGACAAGGTGGCTCTGCCGCTGTTGACGGTCATCGTTCCCGCCTACAACGAGGAGGGAACGATCGACGATCTGCTGCGGTGCGTGGTGGCCGCACCATACGACAAGCACGTCGTCGTCGTGGACGACGGCTCAACTGATGCGACGGCTGACATCGCGGCTTGCTGGGCCAAGGAAGACTCGCGTTGTGAGTTGGTTCGCCAGCATGTCAATCGGGGCAAAGGGGCGGCGCTTCGCGCCGGGTTGGCCCAGGCCCGCGGCCAGTACACGATCATTCAGGACGCGGACCTGGAATACGATCCGGAGGATTATCCGCGCTTGCCGGAACCTCTCTTAGCCAATCAGGCCCAGGTCGTTTATGGGTCGCGCTATCTGGCGCCCGCCATTGAGGGCAGGTCGCTCGTGACGTTCCGCTGGGGCGTCTCGGCCCTGAACCTGGCAGTCCGAGCGCTCTATGGGGCGCGATTGACCGACGAGGCGACTTGCTACAAGGCGTTGCCCACCGCGCTGTTGCGGGCGATGGACCTGCGCTGCGAGCGGTTCGAGTTCTGCCCGGAGGTCACCGCCAAAGCCTGCCGCATGATCCGCTGGCGCGACGGCTGGGAGGCGCTGCGGACGCTGTGGCGCTGGCGTCGGTGGAGCCCGAGCAGCACCGTGGCTGAGGACCCGCTCGCGCGGGTCATCGCCGGAAATGCGGTGGCAGCCTTGGAGCCGCGAGCGGGCGCCTGACTTCCATCGCGGACGAGCGACCCGGGCGCGCTGCTTCTTTCGCGGCGAGGGACCGGCTCTTATGCTTGTGGGCGTGTACGGCAGCCAGCGGTTCGCTCTCCAGTAACGCCCAGCAGACGATTCTCCGTGGCAGATTCCTCTTCCCCCTGGGTCGATGGCCTGACCATCGGACAAGTCTTGGCACGCACGGCCGCCGAGCATGCCGCGCGCGATGCGTTGGTGTTTCCCGCCGCCGGCGTGCGGATGTCGTACGCGCAGTTCGAGCGGGCCACGTATGAGGCGGCCAAGGGCCTGCTCGCGCTGGGGGTCGAAAAAGGCGAGCACGTCGCCGTCTGGGCGACCAACGTGCCGGAGTGGGTGATCTTGCAGTTCGCCACGGCGCGGATTGGGGCCGTGCTGGTGACGATCAATCCGGCCTATCGGCTGCACGAGCTGCGGTACGTGCTGCGGCAGAGCGACTGCGTGACGCTATGCCTGGTCGATCGCTTCAAGACCTCGGACTACTTCGCCATGTTGGCCGAGGCCTGCCCGGAGCTGGCGCTGTGCACGCCCGGTGTGCTGCGGAGCAGCGAGTTTCCGCGGCTGCGGCACGTGGTGGCGCTGCGCGGGGCGACGCCGGCGGGGGCCCTTTCCTGGTTCGACCTCTTGGATCGCGGCCGGGGCGTCGATAAGGCCGACCTGCAGCTCGCCGAGGAGCGGGTGCGGCCGCTCGAGGCGATCAACATCCAGTACACCTCCGGCACGACCGGCTTTCCCAAGGCGGCCACGCTCTCGCACCGCAACCTGCTGCTCAACGCGTTCCACGTCGGCGGGTGCCAGCGGTTCACCGCCGACGACCGCATCTGCATTCCGGTGCCGTTCTACCATTGCTTCGGCTGCGTGCTGGGCACGCTGTGCGCCGTGGTGCACGGAGCGGCCATGATCGTGCCGGCCGAGTATTTTCAGGCCACGGCGACGCTCGAGGCCATCGAGCGCGAGCGGGCCACGGCCGTCTACGGCGTGCCGACGATGTTCATCGCCGAGCTGCAGGACCCCTCGTTCGCCGGCCGCGATCTTTCGTCGCTGCGGACCGGCATCATGGCCGGCAGCCCTTGCCCGATCGAGATCATGCGGCAAGTCACCGCGCGGATGGGGGCGCGGGAGCTGACGATCGCCTACGGCCTGACCGAGGCCTCGCCGGTGATCACGCAAAGCAGTACTGCCGACCCGCTGGAGCTGCGCTGCGAGACGGTGGGCCGGCCGATCCCCGGCGTGGAGGTGAAGATCGTCGATCCGGCGGCCGATCCCGCCCTCGCGCGCGAGTTGCCGGACAACCAACCGGGCGAGCTCTGCGCCCGCGGCCACGTGGTGATGCTCGGCTATTACAACGACCCGGCGGCTACGGCCGCGGCCATCGACGCCGAGGGCTGGCTGCACACCGGCGACCTGGCGGTGCGGCTGCCGGGCGGATACTACCGCATCACCGGGCGAATCAAGGACCTGGTCATTCGCGGCGGCGAGAACATCTACCCGCGCGAGATCGAGGAGTTCCTGTTCACGCACCCGGCGATCGAACAAGCGGCGGTTGTCGGCGTGCCGGACGCCAAGTACGTCGAGGAGCTCTGCGCGTGGATCAAGCTCAAGCCCGGCACGGCGCTCACGGCCGACGAAGTGCGGGCGACGTGCCGCGAGCGGCTGGCCCATTACAAGGTGCCGCGGTATGTGAAGTTCGTCGAGGAGTTTCCGCAGACGGTCACCGGCAAGATCCAGAAGTTCAAAATCCGCGAAGCGATGATCGCCGAGCTGGGGCTGCGCGCGGCGGAAACGGCGTGAGGGTGGAGGCGCCGTCGTACTCGTACTCGTGATCGGCAAAACCGAGTCCGAGAGGGCGCGAGTACGATGACGAGGCGGAACGAAGGTGCTGTGGTATCGCCTCCCGCCATCGCGCATGGCATCCGACGTTCTTTTTGCGCGGCAAATGCGGTAGACTAGAGCTGACCCTCGGCCGCCGGTGGCGCGAAACCCGCTTCCTCCGCCGCGCGGCACGGGATTACCGACATCCGGTCGATTGCCAAGCATGTCCACTGCTGCCAATACCCTTCGCACCCTGCACCGCATTCATCAACAACTGGGCGACCTTCGCGAACGCCAGGACCGGGGTCCCAAGCAAGTGCAGGCCCACCGGAACAACGTCACGAAGCTCGACCAGGAATCCAAGAACGCTCACGACGCCGTCAAGCACGCCAAAGTCGCTGCGGATCAAAAGCAGCTCGAGCTCAAGAGTGGCGAGAACAAAATCGCCGACCTGCGGCGTAAGCTCAATGAATGCCAAAGCAACCGCGAGTACCAGGCGCTGCTGGTGCAGATCGCGGCCGACGACATGGCCAAGAGCGTGCTGGAGGACGAGATTCTCGAGACCCTGGGCAAGATCGACGAGCTGCAGGCCGCCACGGGCGAGGCGGAAAAACGCCTGGCCCGCGCCAAGGAGGAGCTCACGAAAGTCGACGCGACCGTGCGCGAACAAGCCGGGCTGATCCAGGGCGACGTGACGCGCCTCGAGGGTGAGCTGAAGACGACCGAGGCGGGCCTGCCCGGTGAGTTCCGCGAGGTCTATTTCCGCGTCGTCAAGTCCAAGGGTTCCGACGGCATGGCCAACGTCGAGAACGACTGCTGCGGCGGCTGCTTCCAGCAGATTCAGCCCAACCGCATCAGCCAGCTCGTGATGGAACGCGCGGTGCTGTGTACGAGCTGCGGCCGGCTGCTGTATTCGCCGGAGGACCGCGGGGTCAGGCGGACGTCCTGACAGGGTGACAAGGTGAAGGGGTGACAAGGTGAACGTCCAACATCGAACGTCGAACGTCGAACCTTGGACACTTCGATGTTCGATGTTCGATGTTCGATGTTGGATGTTCAATGTTCGATGTTCGGCGCTCGTCACCTTTCTGGTCATCCTCGCGGCCGCGCGGTAGAGTAAGGTAAGGATGTGCGGCGTGGCAAACCGCTGCCGCACGAGCGGCTCATGCGTTCCCATTTGGCGTCAGCACGGACACGGAGCATGTCGAAGTCGGCCGGATTTCCGCAGCGAGTTGCCGACCTGTTCCGGCAGAACGCCTTGCCGGCCCAGGTGATGGGGCTGGCGCTGGCCGTGGGCGGGCTTGCCGGGCTGTGGTGGCTGGCTCCGGCGAACCTGGCGGCGCAGATGAGTGCCCCGTTGCTGGGCGTGGCCCTGATCGCGTTCGCCCAGTTCTTCCACGCGCTGCGGAAGATCAAGCCCGAAGAGCGCCGTTCTCTGGAAGCCGCCGGCGTGTGCTGCTTCGGCGTGTGCCTGGCCGCGACGCTCGGCGTGACCGGCTACCACTACCATCACGGGGCCGGCAGATCGCCCCCCGGCGGCGGTGGCGGCGGCGCCGTCTCGAGCGGCGGCGCCGGGGCCGCGGACACCGAAGTGACTTTCGCCAGCGACGAGCCGAACCGGCTGGTAATTCGGGTGCCCGTCAAGAACCCGACGGACGTGATCGTCGAAGTAGAGAAAGTCTGGGTGCTCACGCCGGACAATGCACCGCCCGAAACACTCGATTGGCCGCTGGCAGACGTGGAGCTGCCGGCCGAGCAATCGCTACCGTATAAAGTCAAGGCGATTTCTGGCACCGCCGTCCCTATCGAGATCACCTTGGTGCCGCTGCCTCCGAATTCGTCCGCCGATCCGGTCCAAGTCGAGAACCGCTGGGTTACTCGGCTCAAGTTCACCAAGCCGCCGCCCAAGGACTACGTGTACCTCCTCAAGGTCGCCGTGGTTACCAAACAAGGCAAAACCGTCAGCGCGGGCAGCGTGGTCTACTTCCCGGACCTTAAGACCAAATACGACAAGCTGACCGGGGCCAATCAGGAAGCGCTGCGCGAGATCGCCGCCGTGCAGGCGCCCAAGAGCCCCAAGCTGGCCGAGCTGCTGTCGGATCGTCCGCGGACGCCGGACCCCCAGAAGAAATCGCCGCCAGCAGACGCTCCAGCCGCCGGACAAGGTGGCAAGTCGAAAGGGTGACAAGCACCGCCCTTTTTGGGTTGAACCATGCGTCGCCAGTCCCTACGATCACCAGCATTCCGGCGGTATCGTGGGGCAGACATTCCTGTCTGCCAGCAAGAGCTACCCTGTCTGCCCAGTCACGCTAGAAAGGCAGATCGGCGCGAACAGCGTGTGCGCGTTGCAGCGACGCGTTGGGTTCCTTACGCGGCCCCGCGTTGACCACCCAATCGGGCAGCATGCCGCCCCAGCAGTCTTGCTTGGCGACGGCGCGGAGATACTCCCGGCCCAGGTCTCGCTCGAGCTGATGAATCTCCTGCCGCAGGCGGCTGACGCGCGTCTCCGGATCGCGGCGGAACGAGAGGGTCGGCACGTCGTCACAGACCGACTGCCAGAATTGAATCCGGTTCAACTCCGCCTGCCGGGCATACCACAGGTAGGCCTTTTGCCGCCGCAGATCTTCGAACATCGGACGTGCACCTCGAAATGACGGACCAGTAGGTGCCGCCTGCCGGGCGGCACCGATCCCGCCAGGCAGGCGGGACCTACGAATAGCCAGCGTGCCGTTCATTATTGAATACCCGGCAGCCGAAGTCCAGCCTTGCGGCGGAAGAAGGGGCGAGGCGTCAGCCGCCCGCTTTTTCTAGGTGGCCGGCAAACACTTTGGCTTGTGGCAGCGATTCCCGCAACGCGCGCAGCCCTTCCGCCGTGACTTGCGTGCGGTCCAGTCTCAGGTGGAGCCGAGGATTCTTCATTCGCGCCAGGTGCGGCAGCCAGGCATCGCCGACGTTGGTGCCTTGCAAGTGGATGTCGCTGACCTGGGCGAGCTGCGACAGCTCGCGAAACGTCGCTTCGTTGAACTGCGCTCCGTCGAAGGAGAGGACCGAAAGCTGGGGCACCCCTCGCAGTCGCGACAGGCCCGTCTCGGTGAGTTGGGTGTGGGACAGCTCCAAGAACGAGAGTCCTTGGATCGGCGCCAAGTGTTTCAGACCCGCGCCGGTGAGCCGTGTGCCGCCCAAGAACACGTGACGCAGGCTGACCATGCCGCTGAGGTGCCGCAAGCCGTCGTCGGTAATGGGCGTCCGACTCACGTCCAACTGGGTCAGCAGCCACAGTCCTGCCAAATGGCTCAGACCCTCGTCCGAAATGCGCGTTTGGCTCAGATTCAAGTAGCGCAGCGACGTGGCGCCGGTCAGATGACGCAGCCCTTCGTCGTTAATATTGCTGCCGCTGACATCCAGGAATGCCAGCGTCGGCAGGCCCGCCAACTGCTCCCAACCGGCATCGGTGACCTGCGCTCCCCGCAGGTCCAGCGATTTGACCTCGGGCAGCTGCGAAACGCAGGCCAACTGCACGTCCCCCGTGCTTGGATCGAGGAGTTGAATGCTTCTGACGGACTCCAGCGAATACAGCACGCCTTCCGCCTGCGCTCCTGATTGCAGCCATGCGAGCGCCTCCCAGGCCGATCCTTGTGGCATGCCGCCGGCGAACTGCCGCCGCGGCACCAAAACCTCCGCGCCACTTGCCCGTAGCGTGAGTACCGCTTGCCGGCGACGAAGCTCGTGCGCGACAGGGAAGTAGAGAGCGAAGCCCAAACCGGCGAGGAGCGCCCAGCCCGCCAGTCTTGGCAGCCATCTGCCGCGGGGAGTGGAAGCCTTGTTGCCTGCCGCCGCGCGGGCCTGGGCGGCTTTCTCGGCGCGGCGTTGGACCAACGACAGCCCCATCGCGCCGACGAAGCCCAGCAGGCAGCCGACGACGGCCGCCACCGCCGCGAAGCTCGGAACGACCCGCACGATCCGCAGCGCCACCGCCAGGTCGCGCGAAAGGCCGTAATCGAAAAGCGCCAGCCCAATGCCGGCGTCAACCACCAGGCACAGGCTTGTCAGCACGCCAAAGACCAGGCAAAAGGCATGGATCGGTCCTCGCGTGCGCCCGATCCAGACCAACAAGACAGAAAGCACGACAATGGACACAAGCAGGACGCCCAAGCCCCGCCGCCAATTGGTGCCGGTCTTGCCGAGCACGTCCTCAACGCACCACGGCACGATCAAGCCCGCCACTGCCACGGCGGCGAGGAATAGCAGCAGCTTTACGGCGGCGCTAAGGCGGGCAGGAGGGCGCGGGGGCTTATCGATCAATTCGGGCATGGCGAGATTCTCCAGCCAGGAGGATAACACCTTTTGGAATCCCTCCACAACGGTCCGGCCAGACGGTCACTCGTCGCTGGCTGGGAACCGTCCGAGTGCGACAAGCTCGCGGCGGATCGCCACGATGGCAGGGCGATTCATTCCGAGCGCGGTGATCGTCGCGCGGCCCACGGCCGTTTTTCCGTGCAGTCTTCCATTCTTTGTGTATACGAAGTGACGCGTCCACCCGTCTTGACGAGGGTTGAACAATCGCGCCGTCTTGCCGGTCAATGGATCAGGTGCCCGGACACGCGCCGCCTTTCGCAGCGAGCATGTGACACACGCCAAACAGAGGTTCGCCAGCGCGGTAGGACCACCGAGCGAGCGTGGTAAGACATGGTCCGCATGGAAGGCCGCCTCCTGCGAGGCTTGCGGCAGCCGGCAGTATTCACACGAATTGCTGGCACGCAGCCGTACCGCGCGGACTAAGCCGACAGCGATTCGGGGGCTCATGGTGCGTGCTTAGCCGGCGGCTCGTTCTGCGCGGAGCTTCATGAGCGAGAGCATGTCTACAAGCTCCACCAAGGCTTCGGCTTCCCGTCGCTCGGCGGCGGAGAGCTTGCCCTCCTGGTCTTGGCGATCCAGGAGTTCCTGCAAGCGAGCATGGAGCGCCGGCGGCAGCTTGAAGCGGCGCCAATCTTTGGGAAGGTCGATTTTGACCACGACTTGGGGCATGAAAGACTCCGTGGTTCCGCGGGCGTCGTCTGTCAATGATAGTCTATCTCGCTGGCACAGTCTTTCTGGCGGGCGATATGCCGCTTCGTGCCTCCGCCAGCCGCCGGGCGATCATGCCGGCCAGGTAGCCGCCTTTGAAGCCGCCGTCGATGTTCACCACGGTCACGTTGGCGGCGCAGCTATTGAGCATGGCCAGCAGGGCCGCGATCCCGCCCAGGCTCGCGCCGTAGCCGACGCTGGTGGGCACGGCAATCACGGGGCAAGCGACGTGGCCGCCCACCACGCTGGGGAGCGCCCCCTCCATGCCGGCCACCACCACGACGGCGTCGGCCGATTGAATCTCATCGAGGTGGGCCAGGAGCCGCTGCGGCCCGGCCACGCCTACGTCGCAGATCAGCGTGACGTCCACGCCCATCCACAGCGCCGTCTCGCGGGCTTCCTCGGCCACGGGCAAATCGCTGGTGCCGGCCGTGACGATGGTCACGCGGCCTGAGCCAGGAGGCAGGGGACAGGAGGCAGGAGGCAGGAGTATCGTCTCCTGACTCCCGTCTCCTGACTCCTGACAGGCAGGCACACGGAAGGTCCTTGCCACGGCGTTGTATCGCCCACTGGCAAACTTCGCTCGCAGGTACTCGGCCTGGGCCGGGTCGATTCGCGTGGCAAATGCTTCCGTGCCGCTGGCCAGCAGCGCGGTGAAGATCTTCTCGATGGTCTCGGGCGCCTTGCCCTGGCCGAAGACGACCTCGGGGAAGCCGCAACGGCGCACCCGGTCGAGATCGACTTGCGCCACGCCGACGTCGGCGATGGTGGCTGAGCGGGCTTCAGGCTGCGGGCTTCGGGCTTCGGCCGACGCCTGTAGCCTGGAGTCTGTAGCCTGAACGTCGGCTGGCGGTCTCTCCGCGGGGGCTCCTTCGCCAGCCGGCCGCACGCGGCCTAAGCGCTGCACCGACCATTGCTTGCCGGGCCGCGGGGCCGCGTCGTCGTTGGTCGTTCTTTCACTCGTCATTCGTTCGACTCGAACATTACAGCGAAGTCAGCTTAACGCCGGAGCGGCGACGCTCTATCCTATGGCCTACATGGGGCACGTTCCAACGTGCCCACGCACCCACGAGGGATGTTGGCAGGCACGTTGGAAACGTGCCCCACAACATTTCACCAGATGTCGTCACCCGCCGCAGCGACTGTGATTGAGTACCGCGAGTTTCGCAACTCCGATCCCCCCGCCTTGGTCGAGATCTGGCGGCAGGCCAATCCGCAACTGGCCCAGCAGATGAACGTCAGTCTGCTGGAGGACCTGGTGCTGGGCAAGCCCTACTTCGACAAGGCCGGCCTCCTGGTGGCCTGCGAGGACGGCAAGCCGGTCGCCTTCGGTCACGCCGGGTT
>JBGQHD010000029.1:0-14096 GCA_041497795.1 Planctomycetia bacterium | reverse complement strand
GCCCGCCGCGGCACGTTGATGGCGAACCAGGCGGTGTCGTCCAACGCCAGATCGTCGTCGGTGTGGGCCACGAGCTTGATCACACCCGACTCGACGCCGCCCAAACGGAAGTCCACGCCGTTGGAGCCCGGCGCGCCGGTCTCCGCATTGCGGCCCGGAACGGCGACGTTCGTGCTGGCGTTCTGGTCTTTGTCGTCCAAGAACAGATCGACGCGGACCTCGACGTCCTCCGGGCCGTAGTTCTCCAGCAAGGCGAAGACATCCACTTCGCCGGGCTTATCCAGCCGACGCTCGGCCGCCAGCGAGGCGATGGCCACGTTTTTGGGGGCATCGCTGCCGAGCTTGATGTACTTGGGCGTCAGGTTGCCCAGCGGAAAATTGGGGTGCGTGAACTTGCCGTCGGTGAACAGGTACAGATCGGCCGGCTGCGGATCGATCGTCCGATCCTGGCCTTTGATGTCGGTCCCCGTGCCGCCGGGGTTGGCCTGGCCCGAGGCGAGGCGGAGGGCCTCGAGGATGTCGCTGGAGCGGTTCGTCGGCTGGATGTGTTGGATGGCACGGCGCAAGGCGCCGCGGTCGTCGGTGAAGGGGTGCTCGACGTTGGGCCGGTTCGAGAAGCTGATCAGCATCGCCACGTCGCCCGTCTGCATCTGGTCGATGAGCCCCAGCACCTGGCGCTTGGCCTCGTCGAGGCGGGTCGTCTTCTCGCCCGGCGTGACGTCGGTGGCCGACATGCTGGCCGAGTTGTCGATGACGAAGATCGACCGCGTGCCGATCTGCTTCTCGCCGCTCCACGAGGGCCGCAAGAGCGAGATGATCGCCAGCAGGATCAGCAACAATTGCAGGAAAAGCAGCAGGCTCTGCCGCAGCTTCTGCCAGATGCTGTTGACGTGCAGGTCTTCGATCGACTTGAGCCACAGATACGTGCTGGGCACCTCCACCGGCTGCCGCTTGAGCTTGAGGAAATACAGCAAAATGATGGCCGCCGGCACGGCGCCCACCAGGGCCCATTGCCACCAGGAAAGCATGTTGGTGAGGGTGGGAAGCATGAACGTGAGGCGCTAAGCAAGTGGCATCGCGAACGGTCCATTTTGCACTTTGCACTTTGCATTTTGCACTTTGCAATGAAGCGCGCACCGTGACGCAGAATGCAAATTGCAAATTGCAAAATGCAAATTGCAAAATGATAACGATGTAGCAGGTCTCATCGCACGAGCCCTCGCTCGCGCAAGTAATGCACCACCAACTGTTCCAGCGGCAACTGGTTATTCGCCAGGATGTAGACCATGCCGCGGCGGTTGCAGAAGTCCTTTACGCCGCCGACGAAGGCGTTGAGCGTTTGCTTGTATCGCTTCAGCAACGGGGCGCTGATCGTGACTTCGGCCACGTCCTGGTCTTCGCAGTCGATCAGCCGCAGGTCGCCGGCCACGTCCGGCTCCAGCTCTTCCTGCGACAGCACCTGCACCACGTAGGCGTCCATCTGCTGGGCGACCAGGTAGCGCAGGGCGTCTTCGTAGCCGCGCTTGTCCATCAAGTCGCTGATCAGGACGACGATGCCCTTCCCGCTGTTGCGGAGGCAGAAGTTCTTCACCCCCTGGGTGAGCGACGTGTTGCCCTCGGTCTCGATGTGGTCCAAGTGATCGAGCATCCGCCACAGGCTGGCCCGGCCGCGCAGGGCGGTGGACCGCAGCCCGGCCGGCTGTCCGATGGTCTCGATCTTCACCCGGTCGGCCCGCACCAGGCCGACGAAGCCCAAGGCGGCGGCCAACTGCTTGGCGAAGTGCAGCTTGGTCGGCTCGCCGAATTCCATCGACCGGCTGGCGTCGATCAGGGCGTAAAAGTGCAGGTCTTCTTCCTCCATGAACATCTTGAGGAAGAGCTTGTCCAGCCGGGCATAGGTGTTCCAGTCGATGAACCGCAGGTCGTCGCCGGGCACGTAACTGCGGAAGTCGGCGAACTCGACGCTCTGCCCCTTCCGCTTGCTGCGCCGCTCCCCCTTCATCCGCCCGCGAAATATCTTGCGGCTGACCAGCTCCAGCCGCTCGAGCTGGGCCAGCACCTGCGGGCTAAGCAGCGTTGAAGCAACCGCGTCGGGCAAGGGGTGTTCTCCGTATCACGGGGTCGGGCCGGAACACGCGTTCCACTGCCGTGAGCCGTATTCGTCACGAAATTGACTCTCGACCCCTTTCACGCTCCATTAGCACGCTCCATTAGAACATACGCGGCCCGCGCGGGGAAAGGGTCGCGCGCTTCACTCTGTCGTACTACTAACCTTCGATCTCTTTGCGCCCCTCGAAGATTTCGACCACGGATGACGCGGATGGCACGGATAAGTACGAATAGACATCGGTAAATCCGTGTCATCCGCGTTATCCGTGGTCTCTTCGGTTGTGGCCAGGCCGCGCTGGGTGTGCTCAGGTTTTCTGTCGAGACTTTACGATGGCATTCGTCACGTTGGCGACGCCAGAGTTTTCCGAGACGGCCCGCGTCTGCTCTTTTGGCGCTGCCAGCGGTATAATTCGCTGGTAGGGCACCCCGACTGGCCTCTTTCCGCGCGGCCGTGCGGCACGAAATCAAGACGCAGGGCATTTCGCCCAGAATCAGCCGGGGTTGCCTGGGAACGACCGCGATGAACACGCCCACGATCTTTCTCAGCACCACCAGCGACGACCTCAAGGACTGGCGAGACCTTCTCCACAAAGCCTTCGAGCGCGCCGGCTGCAAAGTCTACACGCAGGGGCAAAGCCTGGGGGCCAGCGCTGGCGACGTCCTGCGGCTCCTCCGCCAGCATCTCGACAAGAGCCAGTTCGTCATCCACCTGGCGGGCGTCGCCTATGGCGCGGAGCCTGAGCAGGCCCCGTTTCCCGAGCGGCCTGACTTCCGGTGCTCTTACACGCAGTTTGAGTATTACTACGCGCACCAGCAGGGGAAGCGGGTCATCGCTTTCGTCTGCGCGCCGGATTTCCCCTATCTCCCCTTCACGGAGAAGGCGAAAGACGACGCCGACCGCGAGCGCCGCCGCCAGCTACAACTGGCCCATCGCCAGCGGGTTAGTTCGGGCTTTTTCACGGGCACGCCCTGGGAAGGGCAGGCGTTTCGACCCCTCAGCGAATCCATCGCCGATCCCAAGGAGCTGTTGATTGCGGTCACGGCCGCGGTGGGCACGTTGATAAACGTGCCCCACAGGCCCACTGGCAGATTTCCCCGCTGCTTGGTAAGCTCCCCTTTTCCCTCTGCTCGCCGGATCCCGTTGTGCTGCTGATCCCGATGAAACAGGCGATTGCCGGGGTGGCCCCGCCCGAGCTGGGCGAGGTCACCGTGATGACGGTCTGGCCTTCGATCGCCGCCTCACGGGTGGGCCAGTTGATCGGCTGGGCCTGCGGCGTGAGCTGGCTGATCAAGCCGCCCTTCAACCTCGGCAAGCTGTTCGCCCTATTGCTCATCCCCGTGGCGCTGACGTTGTACTTCTTCCGCTACGCGGTGCCGCTGGTGACGTGGCTGCTCACGCTGGGCATGTTCCCGGTCAACTCCACCTGCCTGCGGTATCGGCTCACGAACCGCCGCCTCGTGGTGCAGAAGGGGCTCTTGCCGGTGGACGACCAGTCGGTGGCACTCGATCAGTTCGATGCCATCGACGTGCTGGTGCTGCCCGGCCAGGAATGGTACCCGGCCGGCGAGCTGATCTTCCGCAAGGGGCCGGTCGAGGTGTTTCGCCTCAGCGGAGTGAGCCGGCCGGAGGCCTTTCGGCAGGTCTGCCTGAAGGCGCACCTGGCCTATGTGGGTGTGCGGCGAGCGATGTCGGCATAGACCCGGTTGAACGTCCAACGTCGAACGTCCAACGTCCAACGTCGAACAGCGTCGGCAGCGCTGAATCTGGCGTTCGACGTTGGATGTTCGACGTTCGACGTTGGACGTTCGAGTTCGCCAGCGACAACGGGTTTCATCAACCATGAGCGGCTCGGCCGAATCTCCCGGCAACGTGACCTTGGCCTTGGTGCAGATGTCCTGCCGCCAGGACAAGGCCGACAACGTGGCCAAGGCGCTGGGCCGCATCGGCGAAGCCGCCGCGGCCGGGGCTAACGTCGTCTGCCTGCAAGAGCTGTTCGCCACGCCGTACCCTTGCCAGACCGAAGACCACGGGCGCTTCGACTTGGCCGAGCCGATCCCGGGGCCAACCAGCGACGCTCTTGCCGAGGCGGCGCGGCGGCACAAAGTGGTTCTCGTCGGCTCGCTCTTCGAGCGCCGCGCTCCGGGCCTATACCATAACACGGCGGTCATCTGGGACGCCGACGGCCGCCAAGCCGGGCTGTATCGCAAGATGCACATCCCGGACGATCCGCTGTACTACGAGAAGTTCTACTTCACGCCCGGCGACTTGGGCTTCGACGCCTTCGACACGCGGGCCGGGCGGATAGGAGCCTGCGTCTGCTGGGACCAGTGGTTCCCCGAGGCCGCCCGGCTCACGGCCCTGGCCGGGGCGGCGATCATCTTCTACCCCACGGCCATCGGCTGGTTGCCGAACGAGAAAGAGCAGTACGGCGTCAGCCAGCACTCCGCCTGGGAGACGATGATGCGCAGCCACGCCATCGCCAACGGCGTCTTCGTGGCGGCCCCCAACCGCGTGGGCCGCGAGGGGGCGCTGGAATTCTGGGGCGCCTCGTTCGTCGTTGACCCCAACGGCAACGTGCTGGCCCGCGCGAGCCACGACAAGGAAGAAACGCTGCTGGTGGAATGCGACCTGGGCCGCGTCGATGCGGTCCGCACGCACTGGCCGTTCCTGCGCGACCGGCGGATCGACGCGTATGACGGCCTGCTGCGGCGGTACGGCAAGTAGCCGGTCTGCCGTGTGCCGTCGTGGGGCAGGCATTCCTGCCTGCCGGGCGCGTCGACCTGGTTGTCGCTCCCCTCGCGAGGCAGAGCCTCGCCAGCAGTGCGTTCCGAGGCGGAGCCTCGGAACGAGGCTCATCTACGACTTGCCGCAGTAGTCGATCGTCCGCGCGATCTCGCTCTTCAGGTCGCAGCGGCGGACCACGCGGTCGATGAAGCCGTGTTCCAGCAGGAATTCGCTCGTCTGGAAGCCCTTGGGCAGTTCGATGCGGATGGCGGCCTTGATGACGCGCGGGCCGGCGAAGCCGATCAGCGCCTTGGGCTCGGCGAAGACCACGTCGCCCAAGGAGGCGAAGCTGGCCGCCACGCCGCCCATCGTGGGGTTGGTCAGCACGGAGATGAAGAGACCGCCCGCTTGGTCGAAGCGGGCCAGGGCGGCGCAGACCTTGGCCATTTGCATTAGCGAGAGGATGCCTTCGTGCATGCGGGCCCCGCCGCCGGAGCCGCTGACGATGATCAGCGGCAGATCGTCCTGCGTGGCCCGCTCGATCGTGCGGGTGAGCTTCTCGCCGACGACGGCCCCCATGCTGCCCATGATGAAGGCCGAGTCGGTGACGCCGACGGCCACTCGCCGGGCACGGATCATGCCGCTGCCGCAGACCACGGCTTCGCGCAGGCCGGTGCGAGCTTGCTCTTCCTTAATTCGCTCGGCATAGGGCTTCTTGTCGGAAAAGCCCAGCGGGTCGGCTGGCTCGAGATGGCCGTCCCATTCCTCGAACGTGCCTTCATCGAGCAGTTGGCCGATCCGCTCGCTGGCCGAAATGTACCAGTGGTAGTCGCACTCGGGACAGACGCCGCCGAGACGGTCGATTTCCTTGCGAAAGATCGTCTCTTGGCAGCCAGGGCAGCGCCGCCACAGCCCTTCCGGCACGCCTTTCTTCGGGCGCTTCATCGAGGACAACCAGCTACGCGAGTCACTAAGCGCCATACTGGGAGATGACACCACGAAAAGGCGATCTGCCGGGATTCGCCGGCCAAAGGTAAGAGCCTCAAATGGCCCCTGTGTTGAACGTTGGACGTTCAGCGTTGGACGTTCGTCTCATCCTGTCACCTTGTCAGCTCTTTGCGGCCAGCTCCGGCCCGACGGCAATCACGTCGAAGCTGCCGTGCTCCTCGCCCGCGGTCCACAGATTGCCCAGCTCGCTGTGGTTCAGCTGACTGCGCACCAGCCGCGCCAACGGCTCGGGCACCACCAGGCCGATCGTGCCTTCGCGATGCTTGCGCAGCAGCTTGCGGAGCACGCCTTGCACGCGCGAACGGGCCGCCTCGAGCGTTTCGCCCTCGGGCGGGCAGACGCTATCGGGCTGCTCCTGCCATTGGCGATAGACCTTCGGGTGCTTGCGCTTGACCTCTTCGACGCGCATGCCCTGCCACAGCCCGTGGTCGAGGTTTTGCAGGTTATCTAGCCGCTTGGGCTTGATGCCCAGCGCGGCGGCCAGGACCTCGGCCGTTTGCTGGGCCGAGCTGCAGGCCGAATGATAGATGGCCTCCAGGCTGCTTTCGCGCAGCTCGTCGGCCAGCCGCGAGACCTCGGCATCCCCTTGCTGGTTCAGGGGAACGTCCAAGGTGCCCTGAATGCGCCCCTGTTCGTCAAAGTCCGTGGAACCGGGACGAATAAGTATGACCGTTAGCATGGCAAGCGTTTGCCAACCTTTTCTGATGAACCACCACCCCTGGCCAAAGATCACGTATCGGCAGGAATCCGTGGGGCAGGATAAATCAGCGCGATGAATAGCGCCCCGGCTGCTGGCAGCAGCCGGGGTGCTTGCTGAATGGACGGTAGCTGAACTCGCCAGAGTTCAGATTCGCCAGAGTGCGGATTGCCCGGTTGTCAGGCAACTTTGTCTGGCGACTTCGGCTACGAGAACAACTCCTCGATCGGCTGCCCAAATGGCAGCACGCTGAGCGGCCGGCCGGCATTGTCGAGGTACTGAGCGTGCGTGTCTACCCCCAAATGCTGGTACAGCGTGGCCAGCACGTCCTGCGGCGTCTTGGGATTCGATTTGGGGAACGCCCCCTTCTCGTCGGACGAGCCGATGACCCGGCCTCCCTTCACGCGGCCGCCGGCGATCGCCGCGCTGAAGACGTTGGGATAATGGTCCCGTCCGGCGTCGTTGTTCACCCGCGGCGTGCGGCCGAACTCGCCCCAGGCGATCACTAGCGTCGTTTCCAAGAGGCCGCGCTGCTGGAGGTCTTCGATGAGCGCGGTATAGGCCCGGTCGAAACGCGGCAGGAAGCCCAGCCGCAGCGACTCGAAGCCCTTGACGTGCGTGTCCCACCACCGCAGATCCACGGTCACCAGCCGCACGCCGGCCTCGACCAACCGCCGGGCCAGCAAGATGCGTTGGCTCCAGGCCGGCGAGCCGCAGCGGTTCGACGCGCCGGGATCGAACGCCGGCATGAAACCGTAGCGCTCGCGCAGCTCCCGCGGCTCGGCGTCGAGATCGAACGCGTCGCGGGCCGCCTTCGAGCGAAGGATGTCCCACGCCTGCTGCGAAAATCGGTCCATCGCCTCCATGTGGCCGGAGCGGTCGAGCTGCGCCGAAATGCCGTCGAGGTTTGTCCGCAGCGACCGGCGATCGCCCAGCCGCTCCAGCGTCAGCCCAGAGGCCAGCTCGAAGTTCGGCAGCCGGAACGGCCCGCTGACGGCCGGATCGGCCTGCGTCTCGAACGGCTTGTACGCCACCCCCAGGTAGGCGCTGCCGGCGCCGGGCAACATCCGCGGGATCATCACATAGGCCGGCAGCTCGGGCCGCAGGTAGCCCAACTGTTTGGCGACGATCGATCCGCAGCTTGGGTGGGCGTTTTCGTCGGGGCTGCGGCCGGCCGGGTAGCCAGTGAAGCAAATCTGGTCGCCGGTCGAGTGCCCGGCATCCTCATGGTGCAGGCTGCGGATGATCGACCATTTATCCATCGCCTTGGCGCACATCGGCAACAGATCACCAAGCTGAACGCCGGGCACGGCGGTGTCGATGGTGCCGAATTCGCCCCGATACTCGGCCGGGGCCAGCGGCTTGGGGTCCCACATGTCGATGTGGCTCGGCCCGCCGCGCATCCAAAGGATGATGACGGAATTGGCTCGCTTGCCGCCGCCCAGCTTATTGGCGCTGCCCGTCGCCGCCCGGGCCTCGTGCCGCAGCACTTCGGCCAGCGTCAGGCCGCCGCCGAGCATGCCGATCTTGAGGAAGCTGCGCCGCCCCACGCTCGTCCGTCGCAAGTCCGCGCATCCCTGTCGAGGATTCCAGCGGTTCGTCATGAGGCGGGCCTCGGGGTGTCGTACACAGCAGGCGGGGTCGCGCCTTGGCAGGCGCGACGGGTAGGCAGCCGTTCCGTAGCTGGCGGCAACAAAAGTAGTCTACCGAGTGGCTGATAGGCCGTCCATCTTTGCGCGGCTTGCGGTTGATGGATCGTGGCACGGGCTAGCCCGTGAATTTCACGGCCAAGATGGCCGTGCCACACTCGTCAAGGGCGACCGAGCGCTAGTCTGTCATGCCCTAGCCGGCAACCGCTCGTCCGGGTACGTTGCGGGACGCTTGATCCACCTGTCTCTTCAGGATGAGGTATCAACAGCCCAGCCTGGATGCTCTCCAAATGCACGGCGATTTTGGCCTCCTCGTCAACCTCTCCCTGAGCCTGGTCTTGGCCTTGGTCTTGGGACTGATCACGCAGCGCCTGCGCTTGTCGCCGATCGTCGGTTATTTGCTGGCGGGGATCGCCCTGGGGCCGGCAACTCCCGGCTTGGTGGCTGACGCGGACATGGCCCACCAGTTCGCGGAGATCGGCGTCGTGCTGCTGATGTTCGGCGTGGGGCTGCACTTCGACGTGCGAGAACTGCTGGCCGTGAAGGGCATCGCCATCCCCGGGGCCGTGGGACAAATCGCCGTGGCCACGCTGTTGGGTTTGGCCGCCGCCTTGGCGGTCGGATGGACGGTAGGCCCGGGACTGATCCTGGGCGTCGCCGTGTCCGTGGCCAGCACCGTCGTGCTGATTCGCGTGCTGATGGACAACGACGCGCTGCAAACTGCGCAGGGCCATATCGCCGTCGGCTGGCTGATCGTCGAGGACATCTTCACCGTGCTGGTGCTGGTGGTCCTGCCGGCCTTAGCGGGGGCCGCGGGGCAAGAGGCGACCGAGGGACACAATCTCTGGCTGGGGCTTCTTTGGGCGGTAGGCAAATTGGTCCTGTTCGTGCTTCTCGTGGTCGGCGGGGGCCGGACCGTCATTCCTTGGCTCCTTCGTCAAGTCGCGCTCACGCGCTCGCGAGAACTCTTCACACTGGCCGTCTTCGCGATCGCCTTGGCGATCGCCACCGGATCGCACGAGCTGTTTGGCGTCTCCATGGCGCTAGGCGCCTTCCTGGCCGGCATGGTCGTGGGCCAGACCGAGGTCAGCCATCAGGCGGCCGCCGATGCGCTGCCGATGCGCGATGCCTTCGCGGTGCTGTTCTTCGTCTCCGTGGGCATGCTCTTCGACCCCAGCGCGATCCGCCAACAGCCAGGGCTCCTGGTGGCCTTGCTGAGCATCGTGCTCATCGCGAAGCCGCTGGTTGCGCTGATGATCGTATGGGCGCTGCGATATTCCGTGCGCAGTGCACTGACCGTGGCGGTGGGGTTGGCGCAGATCGGCGAATTCTCGTTTCTGTTGGCCGACCAGGCCGTAGAGCACAAATTCCTCTCGGTGGAAGGTCGCAGTCTGCTCGTGGCCTGCGCCCTGATCTCCATCACGGCCAATCCGCTGCTGTTTCGATCGCTCGATCACATCGAGCGCTGGCTCCGCGGTCGCCAGCGGCTGTGGAGCGTCATCAGCCGTCGGTCCGAGGCGGGCGGGGCGGAATCCAATCTGCTGATGGGCCTCAAGCTGGCCGCTCGCGAACAAACGGAGAAAGAGAAGCCCAAGGCAGTGGTCGTCGGCTATGGCCCCGTGGGACAGACGGCGTCGCGCATCCTGCGGGAGTTCGACATCCGGCCCGTGGTGATCGACCTGAACCTCGATACGATCCGCAGCCTGGCGGCGGCCGGCGAGTTGGCCATTTACGGCGACGCCACGCGGCGGGAAATCCTGATCTCCGCCGGCATCCGCGAGGCCAAGTACCTGCTGGTGACGATCCCCGAGGTGCTGGTCCGCACGCTCGTGATCCTGGCGGCAAAGGAACTGAACGCCGACCTGCGCATCTTCGTCCGGGCGCGCTACATCCAAGAACGCGCCTGGCTGGAGGAAGTGGGCGCCACCCACGTCTGCACCGAGGAAGCCGAGACGGCCCTGGGCCTCGCCGCCATGCTGCTGCGCGAGGTCGGTGCCGACGAGAACCGCGTGAAGGAAGAGATCCAGCGAATCGAGCGCGAACTCGGCTCCCATCGGCCGGAAGGCGTGATGACGTAAGGGGTGGCAAGGCGAAGAGGTGACAAGGTGAAGGGGTGACAAAGGAATCGAACGTCCAACATCGAACGTCCAACATCGAACATCCAACATCGAACATCGAAGTGTTCAAGTGTAGCCGACCCAACCCAAGTAGGAGTTCAGCCCATCGGTGCACACCGTGCTTCCCGGCTCGATGGATTGCGCAATGAAGCCGTGCAGGCTGGCCTTGGTCGTGTTCCTCCTCCGTCGCAAACCGCTCCTGCAACTCCAAGATCGTCCGCGGAGTCTTCCACACCCGCGAACACTACCCGTAGGGGCTGGTGGAGTCAACTGGATACCTAGAATGACGGAATGACGATGCGAATGCGACGTTCACCCGCGACTTGCGGGTCAAATGTCATTCTGATCGCAGCGAAGAATCTCTCGCCACGCGGGGTGAGACCCTTCGCTGCGCTCAGGGTGACATCGGACCGGCTGCAGGCCGCGATCGCCGTGCACGGGTACGCCGTTACGACTTGTTCCCCGCCGGTTTCTTGCCGTCTTGCAGCTCGTCGAGTTGCTTGAGGATGGCCTTCATGGACGGGCGATCGACCATCGTGTCGCCCACGTAAGCGAAGCGGACTTGCCCCTTGCGGTCGAGGATATAGGTCGCCGGCTTCGACAGGTCCTTTTCGATCTCCAGGTTCTTCACCGCGGTCAGCTCCAGGTCCAGCAGCAGCGGGAAGGGTGTCGCGTCGGCGTCGGTCTTGATCGAGCCCTTGGCCGCCTGGCGGAACGCATCGTATTGCGGCTGCTGGCTGCCCCATTGGACGGGAAACACGACCACCACTTCCGCGTTGCGCTTGGTGATCTCGGCGTAGTTCGAGATCAGTCGGGAGGTCTGCGTGGAGCAATACGGGCACAACGGCTGCCCGGTCGTGTGGCCGCGCGTGACGACCAGCACCAGGTTCTTGGTGCCGAGGTACTTCTTGAGCGCGACCGTCTCTCCCTTGAGATTGACGAACGACAGGTCTTGCAGGGCCTGCTTGGGCGTGCTGTTGGTCTGCACGTCGTCCTTGAACGGATCGACCGACGGATCGACGGCCCCGTAGCCATACGATCCGTAAGGGCTAGGGTTCCCCGGTGCCGGGGCGACGCCGGGCGTGCCGGTATTCTGGCCGCAGCCGGGCAGCAAGAACAACGACACCATGACGAGCAGTCCGATGGCGAGCAAACCCGTAGCGCAAAAGGTTGTGGCGCGGAAGGTTGACATGGTGACCTCGCCTCCTTCAGACAGTGCAAGGATCAGACAGTGCAAGGAATGGCCGTCCGCCGCTCTCGCGCGGCCGGCTGAGACTTTGATGGTATCAGACGGAGCCGTCGGGGAGAAGAAACGGACACGGTAGATGTGTGCCCAGAATTCCTGGCGAATCTGACCCGCAAGAAGCCCGGCTTCTTGGAGAAGCCGGGCTTCTGAACGATTGTAAACCGGCGATGCCATCGCCGGCTTTGCATGCCGGTTAGCGCTTGCGGACGTAGAGCTTCACCGTGTGCCCCGCGACATTGACCTCGACCGGCTCCACGCCCGGCAGCGGCTCGAAGACGAGCTTGACCGCCAGCGTTTCGCCCTGGATGTAGTCGGCAAACTCTTTGACGGCGACCTTCAGTTCGTCGCTGTCGGTGACCAGGCCGATCTCGATGCGGTCGGTGAACTCCAGGCCCAGGGCCTTGCGATGGTCTTGGATCGCCCGCACCACGTCGCGGGCCAGCCCTTCGGCAATGAGCTGCGGCGTCAGCTCGGTGTTAAGCACTACGACGCAGGCTTTGCCCTGCGCGGCGGCCCAGCCGGGCTTGGCTTGCAGGCGGACCTGGATGTCGTCGCGATCCAGCGTGACGGTGTTGTCGGGGGCCGCGACGCCGGGCAGATCGAAGCTCACCTGCCCGGTCTCGCCGAGCTGCCGCAATAGCGCTGCGGGGTCGGCCGCGCCCAGCGCCTTTCGCAGGGCCGGCAGCCGCTTGCCGAGCCGCGGGCCAAGCCGCGGCAGGTTCGGCAGCACGCTGTAGGTGATGTACTCTTCGGCCTGCGTGGTGAAGCCGACCTCCTTGACGTTCAGCTCGCCGCGAATCAGCTCGGCGTGCCCTTCGAGAAACGCCTGGTCGGCGGCGTTGGCCAGCACGACCTCGACCTTCGACAGCGGCTGGCGGACCTTGAGATTGGCCTCGCTCCGCGCGCTGCGGCCCAGCGAGACGATCTCCCGCACGAGCCGCATCTGCTGCGACAGCTCTTCGTCGATGAAGCTTTCACGTGGCCGCATCTCGTCACGTGGCCGCGTCTCTCCCAGACGCGACGAGTCTCGGAGAGACTCGTCCACGTGGCCGGTCGGATAATCGCACAGGTGCACGCTCTCGACGGCGCGGTCGCCAAATGGGGCCACGGCCAGGTTCTGCCACAGGGCCTCGGCCAGAAACGGCGTGAACGGGGCGATCAGCTTGGCCGTAGTCAGCAGGGCCTCGTAGAGCGTCCAGTGGGCGTCGGCCTTGTCGGCGGTCTTTTCGCCGCTCCAAAACCGGTCGCGGCTGCGGCGGACGTACCAATTGCTCAGCGCATCGACAAAATCGGTGATCTCCCGCGCGGCCGCGTAGTTGTCGTAAGCGTCCATCCGCTCAACCACCTTGGCCGCCGTGTGCGCCAGCTCGCTCAGCAGCCAGCGGTCCAGCTCGCCGCGCTGCCGCGCCGGGCGATAGGTCTTGGCCGCGGCCAGCTCGCTGCTCGTGAGCTGGCCGGCAGTGTAGTCGTCTCGCTCCGCGAGACGCGCATCTCGCGGAGCGAGATGCCTACTTTGACCGGCCAACTCCGCCGCCGGGTCGAAGCCGTCGATGTTGGCGTACGTGACGAAGAAGCTGTAGACGTTCCAAAGGCGCAGCAGGAACTCGGGGATGCTGTCCTTGATCGACTGCTCGCTGTAGCGGATCGTGGTCCAAGGGGCCTGGTTGGCGAAGAAGAACCACCGCATGGCGTCGGCACCGTACTTGTCGAAGATCTCCCCCGGCTCGCGGTAGTTCCGCTTGCTCTTGGACATCTTCTGCCCGTCTTCGCCGAGCATCAGGCCTAGCACGATGCAGTTGCGGAAGGGGTGGGGAAACTCCGTAGGAGGCGACTCCTGTCGCCGAAGAGGTTCCGCGGGCGGCGAGTCCTTTCGCTGAACCGTCTCCGGCGCCGTTCGGCGACGGGAGTCGCCTCCTACAGTCCCCTCGTCTGAGAACAGCAGCGTGCTGATCGCCAGCAGGCTATAAAACCAGCCGCGGGTCTGGTCGAGGGCCTCGCTGATGAAATCAGCCGGGAACTGATCGGCGAACCGCTCGCGCCCCTGGTGCGGGTAGCCCCACTGCGCGAACGGCATGGCCCCGCTGTCGAACCAGCAGTCAATGACGTCTTTCACGCGCTCGCGCCGGCCACCGCATGAACACTGATATGTGACGAAATCGATGTACGGCTTATGAACCTTAAGATGCTCGCTCAATTGTGGATTGTCGCGCTTCGCACGCTCCCAAGCTTCGGTGCCCTGTACGTCCGGCTTGGCTAAGAGTTCTTCGTAGCTGGCGATGGCTTCGTAACTCGCGAGATCTTTCGGGCCACGGTTGACTGTACATGTGCGGTTGTCGCACACCCAGATCGGCAGGGGTGTCCCCCAGTAACGCTCGCGAGACAAAGCCCAATCGACGTTGGTTTCCAGGAAGTTTCCGAACCGACCATCGCGGATGTGCTCCGGCAGCCAGTTGATGCGGGCATTGTTGGCCAGCATCCTGTCCTTGAACTTCGACGTGCGAATGAACCAGCTCTCACGCGGATACTGGATCAGCGGATCATCCTC
>JBGQHD010000028.1:0-14502 GCA_041497795.1 Planctomycetia bacterium | reverse complement strand
GCTGTCACCCGCTTGCGGCCGGTGCTGATGACGACACTCGTGGCCAGCTTGGGCTTCGTGCCGATGGCGTTCAGCACCGGCATGGGCGCTGAGGTGCAGCGGCCCTTGGCGACAGTCGTCATTGGCGGCGTCATTAGCGCCATGGTCATGTCGTTGTTCGTGGTACGAGTTTTGTACCTCGTATTCAAATCGCCTGTGGAAGCAATTGACGAAGATTCGCGGGCTGCCGCGAGTGGTTCGCCGTAGCGCGTGAAACGGTTTCGGTGTAACCTTTACAACGGCGTAACCTTTACGACGGCATTGAGCCGTGGGAGAAGTCCATGTTATCAAAGTGTGCAACTAGCGCGGTGATGTTTAGTGCTTTGTTCGCCGCTCTGATGCTCGTCGGGTGCGGCGGCACTCAAGCAGTCAACAAGACGGGAGGGGAGCAAAAGAGTCCCCAGACCGCGGACGCGCACGAGGGCTGGTGGTGCGCGGAGCACGGCGTCCCCGAACACCTGTGCAGCCAATGCAACGATGAGTACGCCGCCAAATGCAAGAAAGAGGGCGATTGGTGCAAGAAGCATGACCGGGCCGAATCACAGTGCTTCAAGTGCGATCCGAGTCGCTACAAGCGGTTCGAGGACATGTATGTGGCGCAGTACGGCAAGAAGCCTGAACCGCCGCCGAAGTCCGAGTTTGAGAACTAACAAATGAGGAAGTTCCCTCGGACGGCACGGCGCGGGCACCCCTAGCCATCGCCGACCGCCCGTGCCGCCGAGGGTGAATTGGGAGATTCACGAGCTTGCCTGTCCCGTGGGCGGCGGTAGCCCACACGGTTTTTCCCCTTCCGTTGGAAAGGAGTCCTTTCATGTCTCGCATCACTTCTCTGTCTCTCGTCCTTGCCGTGGCTCTTGGATGGTTGCACGCCAACGAAGTATTGGCGCAATACCAGCCGGCCCCGACGGTTATCACGGTCCCCAAGATGTGTTGCGGCGGCTGTGCCAAGAAAGTGGCCGCCAAACTCACGGAAGTACCTGGAATCGGTGGTGTTCAACCGAACGTCCAGACCAAGACGATAACGGTGATAGCGAAGCCGCAAGCGGTCCTGTCGCCGCGCGCCTTGTGGGAAGCCATCGAACAGGCCGGCCAACAGCCGACCAAGCTCGAAGGCCCCAGCGGCACGTTTACCGCCAAGCCTCAGTTCTAGTCCGACGCAAGGCCCACCGGGAGCGGGCGCGGCTGCTACCGCTCCCGGTGTGGCTAAGGGAAAAGAGAGCCGTCCATGATGGATCGCTGCTGCATCTCGCGCATGGTGGCGCTAGTGATTGGGCTGGGGACGTGCGCGTTTCCAAGCCAGGGGACAGCCCAAGAGCTTCCCGCTCCGAAGATCAACCCGCCCAGCGCAGGCGGTCCGGCCGGCGTCCCCCGTTCACCGCCGCCGCCGCTGACGATCTATGATGCAGTCCGCATCAGCGTGGAGCGGCATCCCGTCCTGCGCCAAGCAACCTTCAACATTCAGGCTGCGGAGGGCCGGGCCGATCAAGCCGGTCGGTATCCTAACCCGATTGTCAGCATCATGGGCGACGAGATGAGCGACCGCCAAGGCGCCGGCGGAATCATCACGGCTCCGCAAATCTCTCAAGAAATCGTCCTGGGCGGAAAGCTGGGCCTGAGCCGAGCTGCGGCGCAAGCGGAATTGAGCCAAACTTCCCTGTCCCTTCAAAGCCAGCGCTATCGGCTGCTCACGGAAGTTCGGCAAGCCTATTTCGATGTCTTGCTTGCCCAGCACCGAGTTCAAGCGCTGGACCAACTCGCGCGCCTCGCCCAGCAGTCGAACGTCAATGCGGAAGCGCTGTTCAACAAGGGGCGCATTGCGGAATTGGACAAGTTGTCCTTCCAAACCGAGCTTGATCGAATGATGGCCGACTTCGAAGCTGCGCAGCGCGAGCGCAAAGCCGCCGGGCATCGTCTGGCTGCCGTCATGGGCACTCCTAACCTCTTGATCGTGTCAGTCGTGGGCACTCTCGAAGCGCCCCTTCCGCAGTACGATCTTGACCAACTCAGGCCGCAGGTGTTGGAGGTTCACCCCGATGTCCAGGCTGCCAGGATCGGCATAGCGCGCGCGGAAGCGGCCTTGCACCGCGCAGAGGCAGAGGTCATTCCGAATGTCACCGCGAGTGCCGGCTATGTCCGCCAGAATCAGAATCGTTCCGACGATTGGATGTTCCAGTTCAGCGTTCCCGTGCCGCTCTATAATCGCAATCAGGGCAACATCGTCGCGGCACAGGCAGAAGTGGGGCGAGCGACGCAAGAAGTCGAGCGCGTCCAAGCTGACTTGGCCGCAAAGCTCGCCGCCGCGTGGGGCCAATACGCCGCCGCCAAGCAGCGCGCGGAGCGTTGCAAGACAGCCATCAGGGCGAACGCCGACCGGGCCTTCAAGATCGCTCAGGACGCCTACAAAGGCGGCGTGTTTGAGTATCTGCGAGTCGTTCAAGCCCAGCGCACAGCAGCCGAAGCCAATTTGGAATACATCCGCGCCCTGGGTGAAGCCTGGCGCGCCGCGAGCGAGATCGCAGGACTGGCTCTTGAAGAGCAGTGGCCGTAGCCACCTCGTAGCGGCGACGTTCGCTCCACCGTGGCCGCAGCGCGTCTTCCGGCTGATTATCGCCGAGAGCTTCCTCTTGAGCGTGGCCGGCGGTCTCCTGGGCGTCGGATGCGGCTTGGCCGTCCTGGGACTGGGCAGATTCGCCATCGGTGCCGAAGGAGTGCTGCTGGCTTTTCGGCCCACCTGGCAGCTCGTGGCCAGTGGCGCGATCGTCACCCTTGCCGTGGGGTGCTGGCCGGCGTGGCGCCGGCCTGGCACGCTTCTCGCGCGGAGATCGTGACGGCGCTCAAGCACGCCTGAGTCAACCCCACCCAACCGGCTGCTGACGGCAAATCCATCCTGCGGCATATTCATCCTGCCTGGTGCATGCGGTTCGCCGTGCTCAGCAGTCAATCCGTGAGTCCGCGGCATACGCGGCAGAAACCGTGTTCCGCGCCACGACCGCGCGTGCTTCGCCTGCGAATTGAGCGTGAACCGCCGCGCGTTTTTCGCATCGCAGCCAAGGAATCGGCGGGAATCCAAACCTTGGACCTTCAGCCTGCAAACAGTCGAGCATAATAACGACGCGGCGCGCTCCGGGACTGGCAGGGCGCCGCCGTTGGGAAGAGGATCCGGCATGCCTATCGTGCGACTCGTTGCGCTCGCTTTGCTGACGCTATGGCCGCTGGCCGCCGCGGCTCAAGCGCCCGGCGTCGGACCGGTGCCCGGCGTGCGCGATGCGCGTGCCACCCATCTCCAGCCCGCGGCAAAACAGGAACGACTTGCACCACGCGCCCAGCCGCCCACGGGTCCAGGCGTCGAAACGGTGCTCCCGCCTGGCGGCGCTCCGGCGCCTCATGCTCTCGCAGGCGCCGGTGCAGCCACGTTGAACCTGGCTGACGCGCAGGGATTTGCGCTGGCGAACCATCCATCGCTCGCGGCGGCAGCGGCCCGCGTCGAAGCGGCGCGGGGCCTCTGGCTGCAAGCCGGCTTGGGACCCAATCCGGAGATCGGCTACGCGGCCAGCGAAGTGGGCAACGAAGGGCGCGCCGGACAACAGGGCGGGTTCGTCAGCCAGGAGTTCGTCACGGGCGGAAAACTGCGTCTCAACCGAGAGGTCGCCGCCCGCGACATCGCGCTGGCCGAGCAACGCTTCGCGGCGCAACGGCTGCGGGTCGCCAATGACGTGCGGATCGCCTTCTACGAGACGCTCATCAGCCAACGTCGGACGCAAGTTGCCGCCGACCTGGTGAAGATCGCCCAACAGGGAATCACCGCGGCCGAAGGGCTGCGCAAGGCCAAGGAGGCCAGCACCGCCGACGTGCTGCGCGCCCAGATCGAGACCGAAAACGCCCGCATCGAGCTGGCTCGCTCCGAATATCAGTGGCAGGCCGCGTGGCAGACGCTCTCCGTCCGCATGGGCCTGCCCCGCAACGGCAGGACCGAAGTGGCCCGGCCGATCCTGGTGGGTGACGCCGCCACGCCGGCCGGCGAGTACGGTTGGGACGAGGCACTCGAGCGGCTGCTGCACGAAAGCCCGGAAATGGCCGCCGCCGCCGTGCGCGTCGAGCGCGCTCGTTGGGTCTTGACCCGGGCGCAGGCGGAGCCGGTCCCGAACGTCACGCTGCAAGGGGGCCTGCAATACGACAACGCCACGCGCGACACGATCGGCAATTTCCAGGCCTCGATCCCCATTCCGCTCTTCAACCGCAATCAAGGCAACATCCTGGCCGCGCGCAGCGAGCTGCGGGCCGCCGAAGCGGACCTGGAGCGCGTGGGTCTGGCGCTTCAGCAGCGCCTGGCCGAGGTCTACGCGCACTACGCCGCCGCCCGCCGCCAGGCCGCGGGGTACCGAGAGTCGATTCTGGGCAAGGCCAAGGATACGCTCGAGCGGGTCGGTCGCGCGTACCGGCTGGGGGAATTCAGCTATACGGACATGCTTTCGGCGCAGCGCACCTACTCCGAGGCGAACCTCACCTATCTGAGCGCGCTGCGCGAGCTGCGGGGCGCCGAAGCCCGCATCGAGGGGCTGCTGCTGACAGGAAGCCTGGAAGATCAAGCCGCGACGACGCCCTAAAGGCCCATCCAAGCACTCGTCAGCAGCCCGGCTGCTGCGGAGCAGCCGGGCTGCTTTGGCGGTTTCTCAACCTCGGCCGGCCTCAATGCAGCCCCTTGAGGAACTGGTTGAAGTCCCCCTCGTCGTCGTCCTGCTCACGGCCCTCATCCTGCTGACCGCCTTCTTCGGCGGGCACTTGCTGCGGCGAGGGGACCGAGGGGTCGCTGACGGCGAGGGTCTCCGAGGCCGGGCCAACCGTGTCGTCGGCAACCACCTGCTCGTTGGCTGGCGTCACCGCGCTTGGCTCGTCCTCTTGATCCGGCGCCTCGGCCACGTGCGGGGCACTCTTGGCGGATCCCGGCTTGGCGGCGGGCTCCGCACCTGACGCTGCCGAGGGCTGTCTCTTCTTGCCGAACGGCCACCAAGACCGACTCTTCCCAGGCGGCTTGTTCGCGGCCGAGCCGGGCGAGGAAGCTGGTTCGAGGGCTTCCGGCCGTTGCGCGGTCTCCTGGGACCTCTCCCCGTCGTCCGCTTCGTCGCCCTTCTCGTCGCTCGATTTAGCGGGCGAGTCGGCGTCGACCGGGTCGCGCTGGGCTGCCTCTTCTTGGGCGGCGCATGCGGTCTCATCGGCGACTTCCGAGGCCGGTTCCGCAGTGTCTCCATCGCCCCCGGAATTGGCGAGCCAGTCGAACTCCGTGGGCAGCGCAGGCCGCTGCGGTTCCGCTTTCGCCGCCTGCTTGGACGCCGGAGGCGGCAAGAACGCAGGCGACTCGGATGCCGCGGCCGGCGGCGGCAGCCACTGCAGCGTCGCCTCATCGACGGCGGGCGACGCGCGGGTCACGTCGGCAATGTCGACGGGTGCGCCGTCGCCGGCAGCCGCATCGCCGACAGCGGCTTCGTCCTCTTCTGCGTCATCGCCCGCGCCGGCCATGAGCGCCTCGAAGTCGGGCGCGCCGGCCGGAGTTTGGGGCATTTGGCCCGTGTCGGCTTGCACTCCTTCTCCGGTCGGCTCGTAGATCACGACAAAGGTCAGCGGCCCCACGGTGAGCTTCGCGCCGGGACGGATGACCGCCTCGCCTTCCACCCGCTGTCCATCCAGCAGCGTGCCATTCAGCGACCCGTTGTCGCGGAGCATCACCATGCCGCCGTGCTCCTCGAGGAAGCAATGCTGGCGGCTGACCTTGGGGTCGCCGACCGTCACGCCGGCCGCCCGGCTGCGGCCGATCACGATCGGCAGCTCGCGCACCAACTCGCGCTCGCGGGCATGTCCCTCGACGACAATCAGCTTGACTTGCATCGGAGCCTCGCGATCCTCGGCCGAGCGTCAACGGGCGACAGGCCGCTGGCGGGAAATGGAGTCATCCGCGAAACGAGGTGACGGCGAAGGCTGGGGGCGACGGAAGAACGCCCGAGGGCCGATCGCCTCCCGGCCACGCTTCTTCGCACTATACTCCTGTGGCATCGCGTCTGCAACGAACACGACAGGCATGCATCGGCAGGCTGCGCGACGCCCGCGGGGTTCGGATCGCCGGCGAGCCGCGCGGCCGCGCGGGCCACTCCTAGTCGGTTTTGCGGAGAGGTGTTATGATACCGCCCATTCCTTAATCGTTTCACCTTGGGGATGCACGCATATGGCCCGCAGGACCCTCAACCGCAGGGAATTACGGATTGCCAACGAGGCGGCCGCGGCGACGGATACGGCCGCGGTCGCGGAGGGCACGGAGGCGAAAGCAGCGCCGGTCAAGAAAGCCGCCAAGAAGCGCAAGAGCCGTTCCAAGGCCGACAAGATCATCCGCTACAAGGCCTTCTGGGGGGTCTTCAACCAAAGCCTGAAGCGCGTGGCGATGTTCGACTACCACGAGCGGTCGACCGCACAAAAGAAGGCCGAGGAGCTGTCGGGGTCGCAAAAATCGCCGCACTTCGTGCGACCGGTCAAAGAGCCGATTGAAGAGTAGGGCAGACCGCTAAACCGCAAGCGGCGAACAAGCGCCCAAAAGAAGCCCGGCTTCTTCAAGAAGCCGGGCTTCTTGGCTGTAGTCCAGCGGCGCATCTTCGGTCTATTCGATACCGCTTGTCTCTTCGTCGCAGCCCACGCACGCGGTCCCTCTTCGCGCATCCGCGCATGCTATATCCCTGTAGCTGGATGGGTGCAGTGCGCGCTCGTGGAGAGGACGAACGCCACTTGTTTGCCGGGGCCGACTTTGCGACATTCGAGGTGTCGGCGCTCTTGCCCAACGGGAAACGCAAAAAGAGCGGCTCGTGCTCGCACTCGTGCTCGAATGCGGCAGAGCATTACGAGTACGAGAACGACTACGACGACGAGTGCGCAGGCACGCTTGGCCGGAGGGCCTGATTCATCGCCACGACGATGACCACGTTCGCGGAATACTTGCGGCATCCGCCGGCGAGCGAGGACGACTCGATCGACCAGGCGCTGGCCCGTTTTCTGCCGCTGCTCCGCGAAGTCCTTGCCACCCACGCCGACGGCCTCGTGGCGCCGTTGGACGGGCTGGACCATCTTCACGTCGATCAGCCGGCTGGTCAGCATGTCGATCAACGCGTCGTCTGGTTCGAGGAAGCCCAGCGACGACAACCGCGAGCAAACCCCGAATCGCTGCGACGCATCGGGGCCGGCCTCTCCACGCAGGAGCGAGATCCTGCGGAGCTGATCGGCGACACACAAGGCAAACTCACCTCGCCCGTCTATCTGCCGGGCTACGTCTGCTGGGAACATCGTCTCGGTCATCACGACCCGCTGACCGACATCTATTGCCTGGGGCTGATCCTGGCCAGCCTGGCCTGCGGGCTGAACCTCGAGAATCCTCAAGACCTGCGGGCCTTCGTGGCGCACCGCGGCCGGCTGAGCGACTTGAAGCGGGACCTGCCGCCGGTCGTGGCGCGGGTCATCGAGCGGATGACCGAGCTGGATCGGCATCGGCGATTGCAGGACTTGCCGGCGGTCCTTCGCATCCTGGAGAGCTACCGCCAATACGAGGCGGACGGCGAGTCCGATCCGTGCGAACTGGACGGCGCGGCGGCCGACGAGCCATCTCACCGGCAGCGGCGGATTCTCGCGAAGCTGCGCGAGCGGCTGTTCGAGCTGTCGCGCCGCAACCGGCTGCTGCAGTTCCGCGCCACGCAGCAATCGCTGAACCTGACGCTGGCCTCCGTTCCTATCGGGCCGCCGCGCATCGGGTCGCCACCGACTACATCGCCAGTGCCAGAGGCCGAACCGCGGCGGATCGCCACGTGGACACCGGAGCTGCACAAGCAAGTGGCCGCCGGCAAAACCGTCGCGCTGGCGCCGCTGCTCAACTTTGCCGAAGCGCTGTACCTGCCCGACGCGCTGGACAAGATCCTGGCCGAAACCCGCCGCGATCAGAAGGAGTTCGGCTTCGCCCAGTTGCGGCTGGTGCCGTGTTTTCTGCGGTGGACGAATCTCAAGGCCCAGCCGGTCGAGCGCTACGAATCGCCGCTGGTGCTGATCCCCGTGCAACTGATCAAGCGGAAGGGAATCAGCGACGCCTACTCGCTGGAGATCGTGTCCACCGAGGCCGAGGTCAACCCGGTCGTCCGCTTTCAGTTCAAGCAGCTTTACGACATCGACCTGCCGGAGACGCTCGACCTGACGGCGACCGACTTGGACGCCTTCTTCGCTCAGTTGAGCGACGAGGTGGCGCGCAGCACCGCCACCTCGGCCGCGACGGTCACGCTGCGGAAGATCGACCAGCCGGCGATCTGGGCCTTACAGGACCGGGCACGCCGCAAGCTCGACCAGTACCGCCGGCGGGCGCGCCTCGCCGGCGGCGGGCCGCGCAGCTACGGCGATCTCGCCTACAGCTATGACGCCGCGAACTACCATCCGCTGGGCATCAAGCTCTTCGCCGCGAAGATAAGGCCGCCGAGCGACACGTGGCGCGACGGGCCGTCGCTCTTGGCCGGGGCTCCCCCTGGGTGGCACGCTCAGAGCATGGATGCGATGGGCGTGGCGAGCCGCTGCGACAGTTCCACGCCCTTCACGTCCATGTTCAGGGCGTGCCACCCCACCGCCATCCCGGCCGGGGTCGCCGCAACACAAGCGGGCGTTCCCCAGCGCGAGACAGCTCGCGACGATGCCAGCGGAGACCTGGCCAGCGCAGAACAAGCGAGCGCGGACCAGGCTAGCCCGAATGTCTGGACGTTCGATCTGTGCAACGTGACGCTGGCGAACCTCAAGTACCGCAAGATGTCGCTGGTCCGCGACTACGAGGCGCTGCTGGGCGAGACGCCGGAGAACCCCGCGTTCGAGGCCGCGTTCTCTCTCGCGCCGCGGGCCACGGAAAACGGTCATGCCCCGTTGCCGCCGCCGAAGGACCGGTTCCACGTCGTGTCCTGCGACCCCACGCAAGCCACGGCCATCGCCGAAGCCCAGGCCGGCCGCAGCTACATCATCCAAGGGCCGCCCGGCACCGGCAAATCGCAGACCATCACGAACCTCATCGCCGACTACGTGGCCCGTGGGCAGCGCGTGCTCTTCGTCTGCGAGAAGCGGGCCGCCCTCGACGTGGTCTTTGCCCGGCTGCGGCAGTGCGGGCTGGACGAGCTGTGCTGCCTGATCCACGACTCGCAGGCCGACAAGAAAGCGTTCGTGCTCGACCTGAAGCGGACCTATGAATCGTTTCTCGACGAGGCGGATGGGGCGGCCGACGCCGAGAAGCGTCGCAAGGAAATCCTCAAGCGCCTCAACGACGAGCTCAAGGCGCTGGAGCAATTCAGCGCGGCCATGCAGGGCGTGCCCGACCAGGCCGGCGTGTCGCTGCGGCAGCTCCTGCGGCGATGTATCGAGCTGCGCGAGCAATTGCCGCGGCTCACGGCCGTCGAGAAGGAACGGCTGCCGCCGTACCGCAAGTGGTGGGAGAATCGCGAGCGGCTGGCTGCCCTGGCCGACCGCCTGACGGAAATCCAAGGGCATGGCATCTTGGCCGCGCACCCCTTGCGGCTGCTGTCGCCGGAGCTGCTGCGTTCCGCTCGACCTCTGGAGCAGTTGGCCACGTCGCTGGACGCCGCCGCCAATCTGCTCGCGTCGTTCCAGCGCCGCATCGCCGGCTCGACGCTGCTGAGCGAGCACTGCACGTCGCTGGCCACAGCCGCCCGGATGGCGGAATACGCTCATGAAGTGCTTCCGTTGGCCAAGTCGCGGCAGATGTGCCTGCTGGCGGCCGAGGGCCAATGGTGGCGGCAAATGGCGGGCGACCTGGATCATCTTTGGCGGCTGGAGGCCAACGTCGCCGCCGCCGCCGAGCACACCAAGTACTGGCGGCGGAAGCTCGGCCGAGAGGAGCTGGCCGTAGCACTGCGGCAATCCCGCGTCTTTGACGGCTCGTCGCTGGCCTGGCTCAAACCGGCCTGGTGGCGGCTGCGGCGATTGTTGCGGCGCGCCTACGACTTCAAGTCGCACGGGCTCTCGTCGGGCGCTGAGCCACCAGGCTGGACGCAAATCCTCGAAGCGCTCGACCGCGAGCACGCCGCCGCGGCCGAGGTGGACCGCTACGTGCAGACCATCGCCGAGAAGCACGGCCTGCCCGGCGACGCGCGGCAAACGATCGACCGCGTCCTGGCCGTCCGCGAGGCGGCCAAGAGCTATCCCTCCTGGTTAGCCGAGTTCCACGGCAGCCTGGTCGCGTCGGACTGTTCCGGCGAGGCAGTGGAGGTGCTGCTGGCCGCGGAAGGCACCGTCGCCGCGCTGGACGAGAAGCTGGCCGGCGTGCTCTGCGACTATCGCGACCAGCCGCTGGGCCGGCTGGCCCGCGACCTGGCCCACCTGCACAATCATCTGGATGACCTACCCGACTATTTGCAGTGTCTGGCCGACTTGTCCGCCTTGCCGGCCGAGCTGAGCCAAGTGCTGCGGACGGTCGGCTGGGGACCGCAGCAGCTCGAGGCGGCCATCGCCGACCGCACGCTCGAGGAAGAGTTCCGCGCCCGCCGGCAAGTGGGCCGGTTCGACGGCGAGCGGCGCGCTCGCCATGTCGAGCGCCTGGAGGCGATCTACGACGAATGGCTCGCCGGCAACGCCGCCACCGTGCGGCAGCGCGTGCGCGAGCGGTTCCTCGAGCATGTCCGCGCGTCGTCGGCCACGGCCGCCGGCTCCAACGGCAGTAAGGAGTTCAAGCAGCGGTTCGTCCGCGGCCGGCGCGAGCTGGAGCACGAGTTCGGCAAGTCGATGCGCTATCGGTCGATCCGCGACCTGGTGGCAAGCGACACCGGCGAAGTGGTCAAGGACCTCAAGCCGGTCTGGCTGATGAGCCCGCTGAGCGTCTCCGACACGCTGCCGCTCGATCCAGACCATTTCGACGTGGTGATCTTCGACGAGGCCAGCCAGATTACGCTGGAGGAGGCGATCCCGTCGCTCTTCCGTGCCCGGCAGGCGATCGTGGTCGGCGATGAGATGCAGCTTCCGCCGACCGACTTCTTCTCCGCGCGGCGCGACGGGGGCGAGGACGACGAGGAAGACTTCGGACTTCAGACGTCAGACTTCGGACTTCAGACTTCGGCCGCAGCCTGCAGCCTGATGTCTGAAGCCTGTCAGCCGCTGCGCCTCGATCTGGACAGCAACAGCTTCCTCAACCACGCGGCGAAGAACCTGCCCTCCACGATGCTCGGCTGGCACTACCGCAGCCGCAGCGAGTCGCTGATCAGCTTTTCCAACTGGGCTTTCTACGACGGGCGGCTGCTGACCGTGCCGGAGCAGCAGTTGGCCTCGCAGGCGCGGCCGCCGCTGCGAGCCAAGAAGCCCAGCGACGCGGGGGCCGCGGCCGCCGCCGTGCTCGAGCGGCCGATCAGCTTCCACCTGCTGGAACGGGCCGTCTATGAGAAGCGCCGCAACCGGGCCGAGGCGGAGTACATCGCCCAGCTCGTGCGGTCGCTGCTAAGTAGCAGGCACACTCCGTGTGCCGTATCCAGCGACGGCACACGGAGTGTGCCTGCTACGGCGGCTGACTCGCCGAGCATCGGCATCGTCGCTTTCTCCGAAGCTCAGCAGGACGAGATCGAGTCCGCCCTGCAGCGGCTCTCTCAGCAAGACTCAGCGTTCCGCACGCTGCTGGATGCCGAGTGGGAGCGCGAGGAGAACGGCCAGTTCGTCGGCCTGCTGGTCAAGAACCTGGAGAACATCCAGGGGGACGAGCGCGACATCGTGATCCTCAGCGTCTGCTACGGCTACGGACCCGGCGGCAAGATGCTGATGAACTTCGGCCCGATCAACAAGACCGGCGGCCAGAAGCGGCTGAATGTCGCCTTCAGCCGGGCCAAGCGGCAGATGGTGGTGGTCAGCTCGATCACGCACGCCGACATCACCAACGACTACAACGACGGCGCGAACTGCCTCAAGAGCTACCTCCGCTACGCCGAGGCCGTGTCGTGCGGCGACCAGGCGTCGGCCGGGCTGGTGCTGCGCTCGATCGCGCCGCCCCTGGCCGGCCGCCGCGGCGAAGGCGCGGCCGACGACGCGGTGCTCGACCAGATCGCGGCCGCTTTGACCCAGGCCGGCTACGAGGTCGATCGACGTGTCGGCCAATCGCACTTCCGCTGCGACCTGGCCGTGCGAAAGGCCGGCGACACGGCCTATCGGCTCGGCATCCTGCTGGACGGCGACGATTACTATGCCCAGGCCGATATCCTGGAGCGCGACCTGCTGCGGCCACGTCTGCTGCGAACGTTCGGCTGGCGCACCACGCAGGTGCTGGCCAAGGACTGGTACAACGACGCGGAGGGAGTGGTCAAAGGGTTGGTCGCGATGCTGGAAGGGGACACCACCAGGCAGCTCGCGCCAAAAGTCAACGGCAAACGGCGATAACCTTTGGCGTGCGCCAACGATCGGCCGAATTGTCACGGCGGCCGCGGCAGGTACTTTGGAAAGGCCCGCACCTTGCAGCGCGGCAGCGCCTTCTGAAGCTCGGCGGCACCCTGCTCCGTGATTCTTGTACCTTCAACGTCGAGATGCTCGAGCGCTTGAAGAACTCTCAGATGCGCGATTGCCGCGTCAGTAATGAGCGTATGGCTAAGGTCTAAATGCTGAAGCCTTGCCAGACCCTTGAGATTCACGAGCGCGTTATCCGTAATCTCGCCACGCACTCTCAGAACTTCGAGATTCCTCAGGCCGGCCAGATGCACCAACCCGCTGTCGGTAATCCGCCAACTGGTGATGGTTAGACGCTTAAGATTGGCGAAGCTTGACAGGTGCGTTAGCCCAGCATCCGTTATCTGACCGCCATCCAGATACAGCCCTTCCAAGCTATGGAGATGCTTCACATGCACCATCTCTTCGTTGCCGCCATCCACGTAGCATGACTTTAGTTCGTCGAAATACTGGTAATCGACCCGGGACTCTAGCTCTCCGCTGGCCGTGCGGCAGGGGGGAAAATCGCCGTCTTTGAAGACCACAGCCCGATGCCCACTGATGGCCACAATCGCCCGTCGTTGGCTTTGGTAGATCTCCAGCCGCGGCAGGGCGCTGCGCAGTTCCGCCAGGCCCGTCGGCGTGACCTCCGTGCAGTCGAGCACCAAGCCGCTGAGCGTGCGGATGTGACGGAGCCGCTGTAGCTCTTGGTCGCCGAAGGCGGCGCCTCCGACGACGAGCGTTTCCAAGGCCGGCAGAGAAACGACGGTATCGAGATATTCCGCCGGGGCGTCACGATCGGCCAGATCGACGAGCACGACGTTCTGGCAGTCGTCGCCCGAGAGCCGCCGCAGCCAGTCGGGCGACTCGGCCGTGACGACTCGGCCGCCGAGCTTCTTCACGAGTTCGATGGTCTGCTGCTGCCGGCGATAGGGCTCGAGGTACGCTCGCCAAGCCACAAGCAGCCCCGCCAACACGGCCAGCAGCAAGAGCAACGTCCGCAGGCGGAATTGAAACCAACGCCGGCGAGGGCTGGGGCGCGCCGTCGATTCGTCGCAGCTTTCACGCTTGTCGGCCATGGCGGACATTCTGCGACCGGCGATCCGCTGGAGTCAACACGAAGATGTCGGCGATCCTCCCTCGCTTGCGCGTCGGGCTATTGTGTAGACTTCTCGTCGGTGTTCGCGATCGACGCTTCCTCACGACGCCCCGACCTTCTCGCTGATCCATGACCATTGCCGTCCCCCTCGGCTATCGCGTTGCCGGCGTGCATTGCGGCATCAAGCGCAATCCGACTAACAACGACCTGACGCTGATCGTGTCGGAGCTGCCGGCCACGGGGGCGGGCGTGTATACGCAGAACCTGGTCTTCGGCGCGCCGGTCGGCTGGAACCGGAAGCTGACGCCGGCCACCGACTTCCGGGTGATCGCCGTCAATTCCGGCGTAGCCAATGCCTGCACCGGCGAGCGCGGCGACCACGACGCGGCCGAGATGGCCCGGCTGGCCGCCGAGGCCGTAGGACGGATTTCCAATCCGTCCGACACCCCACCCGTTGGCGGACGGATTGGAAATCCGTCCTACGCAACCCGGCCGAACCGGGCCCTGGTCATGTCCACCGGCGTGATCGGCACGTTCTTGCCGATGGAGAAGATCGCCGCAGGCATGACTGCCGCCGCGGGCAAGCTCGGTAACGATGAGGCGGCCCTCATCTCCGCCGCCCGCGGCATGATGACCACCGACACGCGCCACAAGCTGTCGGGGCGCACGCTCACCCTCCGCGGCCGCACGACACACGTCTGCGGCCTGGCGAAGGGGGCCGCCATGATCGGGCCGAACATGGCAACCATGCTTTGCGCCGTGCTCACCGACGCCGCCCTGACGCCGGACGCCGCCCAGGCAATGCTCAAGGGCGTCGTGAACGACAGCTTCAATTGCATCAGCGTCGAAGGGCACATGAGCACCAGCGACACGGTGCTGCTCCTGGCCAACGGCGCGGCCTGCGC
>JBGQHD010000027.1:0-14767 GCA_041497795.1 Planctomycetia bacterium | reverse complement strand
ATGAGCCGTACTTTCTCGTTCGCAGCGAGGACGGCGGCCTGGCCCACGGCTGGGGCGCTTGGGAGATCGCCGCCCGCTACGACTACCTCGACGCGGCAAGCCCGGCCTTGAACGCCTTCCCGGCCACGCCGGGCGTGCCGGGCTCGGCGGCGGCGGCGGTCGCCACGGCCGGCCACGAAAAGGCCATCACCGTTGGGCTCAACTGGTACTTGTCCCCGAACGCACGGGTGATGTGGAATTACTCGCACGCCCTTCGCGAGGTCGCCGATCCCGCTGGCAGCGGGAACGTGGATGCCTTCGCCATGCGCGTGCTGTTCGACTTCTAACGACGAGCCGAGAACCTGCTAGACGGCCCGCTGAGATGCTTGCGGTAGTTGACGTAATGCCCGCCACGTGGACGAGTCTCTCCGAGACTCGCATTTCGCGTCTCGGAGAGACGCGACCACGTGCCGTGCCCGGTTAGCTCTTTCAGCGTCCAGTCGTCCAGCGGCTCGTGCAGCGACTTGTAGCTGATGAGGTTATGGTCGCCAGCGGATCGAGGCCGTCGGGCAACCGCTCGCTGAAGCTCCCTTGGCCGCGCCGCACGATCACCACGTCCAGCAGTTGCCGCGTGGCCGACAGGTCCTTCTCCAACTCCACGATCCACGGCGACTCGGCGAAAAGATCGCTCAGAACCAAGCCGAAGAGACGGTGCCAGTCGATCATAGCGCGCTTACTCGTTGAATCACTCCTTGCTTGCACGGACCTCTAGCCGGCTGAGCGCGCTGGCCGCAGCGATGCGTATTTCGTCGTCTTCAGCGGCTTGGTATGCCCGGAGCATGAGGTGCCGGGCCGATGCCGGATCGGCCAGTTCGCCGATCGCCAGAATAGCCAATCGCCGAATCGAGACGTCGGGATCGCTCATCCTCTCAATGAGGACAGGTACGCAGACATCGGGATCCTTTGCGTCTACCGCCACGAGTGCGGTGATCGCCCAACGACGCGTCTCGACATCGCCTTGCTCGATCAGCTCGACGAGTCGGTGAAGGGGTTCGAGTTGTCGCTCGGGCGGCTCTCCTAGAAATGCCGCGTACGCCGCGAACACCGCTTGTGGGGAAACGGTTTTTTGCATCTCCGCGCGGGCTGCTGGGATGGAAGTCGCTGGAGACCTATCGGACAATGCGCAGAGCGCAACCATGCGCACGTCGGGATCCGCGTCGTTCAATGCCTTTTGAAGCAGTGGCGACGCATCGGCCCGCTGACCCAGGCGGTAAACCGTTGCGAGTCGGACCTTCACGTCTGTTTCTTCCAGACGCTGAGCCAGAGTCGAAATGGGCGTTTCTTTGCCGACGTCGTACAATGCCAACAAGCCTCCCGCCGCATCGGAGATGTGGTAAAGCAGGAGTTGATTGAACTTCTCGAACCCATCCCCGTTGGCACCGGGCTGACGAGGTGCGGACCGAGCCGCATCGCGCATCATTTCGCGGATCAGCTCGGCTTCGCGAATCCGTTCTTCTTGCTTCGCATGGTCCTTCCACCATCCGAAGCCCAAACCGAAACAAACGAACAAACAGAGCAACGTGCTCAACCGGAATCGCAAGACGCGGCGGAAAGACAGTCGCATGCGGCACCTCCCTGGCTATTGAATCGCCTCCTCGTTGCACTCTCACTTCCCCGCGTATCGCCCTTCGCTGTTGATCCGCGCGAAGACGTCGTTCAGCACCCAGTGGAAGAGGGCCAGGTGGATGCTCTCGACCATGCCCATGTCATCCAGCGGCACGTGCAGGCCGGATTTGGCCATTTGGCGCAGCTTGCCGCCGCCGTAGCCGGTGAGGCCGAAGGTGATGAGGCCGTGCCGGTTGGCCCAATCGACCGCCTTGAGCACGTTGGGGCTGTTGCCCGAGCCGCTGATGGCGATCACTAGGTCCCCCTCGCGGCCGTAGTTCATGAGCTGCTGCACGAAGATCTGGTCGTAGCCGCAGTCGTTGCCCACGGCCAGAATCCAGCCGAGATTGTCGGTCAGGCTCAGCACCTTCAGCCGCTTGCGGCTTTCGTCATTCAGGTCGGCCGGGCGGAGCGTGCTCTTGCCCAGGTCTTCGCTCATGTGCGTGGCGTTGGCCCCCGAGCCGCCGTTGCCGAAGATGTACACGAACCGCTCCCGCTCCCAGGCCTGGTAGATCAGGTCGGCCATGCGGCGGATTTCGGCCGGATCGACGCGGGCCAATTCCTCCTGAAAACGGCGGACGTAGGGGCCAAGATCGAGCGCGGCGCCGAGCATGTGCGAACTCCTCGTGCTGTTACCTTGACCTTCTTCGCGTGCCGCGAAGGTTTTGGTCATCCACAGATTGCACAGATTTCACCGATGCAACAACGACTGTTGCACGACTCTTGTCTGCGAAATCGGCGCAATCTGTGGATCGCCTTCTTCTCGGTTAGCGTGAGCCGCGCTCGTTGACCGGCGGTGCAACGGCTTCGATGGTTGCCCGCGAATCACGCGAATCGACGCGAATACCATTCGTATTCGCGTTCATTCGCGCAATTCGCGGGCCATAAGTCAACTTGGTTGCGGCTCAGCCGCGCTGGGCTTTCCGTGGTTGCGACCATGCCGCGCCGGGAAGATGCGGAGCGTCTAGTCTACCGCCGAGGTTTTCTTCGGACCACGCCGGTTTGACTGCTTCATCGACCCGGGATCGGCACGTTGAACACCAGCACGTGCTCTTTGCTATCCGCCTTTTGGGCGGAGGTGGGCATCTGGGCGAGCGTCCGGCCGTCGGGGCCGATGACCCAGGCTCCGCTGGCGGGTAGCGTTTTGGTTATGCCTCGGCCGCGCTGGCAAGCCGCGGATCGTGATACAATCCCCCGGAATCCCAGTGGCTGCGGCGCTGCCGCGCCTCGTTCCCCTGCCGTCTCAACCAAGCGACTCGCCATGCCGCCGCGGCCGACGATTGTGATTCCCTCTGACGATCCGGTGCAGATCGGCGAGTCGCCGCACCTCGAGCGGCTGCGGCAGCGCGCGGAGGTCATCGTCCACGCCACCCGCGCCGGCAGCCCGGAAGAGCAACTGCGGCGAGCCGAGCCGGCCGATATCCTCATCAACTCCCGCGGCTACCTGAAGTGGTCCAGCGAGCTGCTGCGGCAGTTGCCTCGGCTGCGAATGATCTCCACGTGCAGCATCGGCACCGATGCCATCGACCTGGCGGCGGCCCGCGAGCTGGGCATCGTCGTCTCGAACATCCCCGGCCAGACCGCGCCGGTGGTGGCCGAGCACGCGCTGGCCCTGATCCTGGCCACGGCCAAACGGGTCGCCTACCAGACCGCGGAGCTGAAGGCCGGTCGCTGGCGGCTGCCGTACAACGTGTACCTGCGCGGCCGGACGCTGGGCCTGGTCGGCGCCGGAGCGATCGCCGCGGCCCTGGCCCGGCTGGCGCGGGCCATCGGCATGGAAGTCATCGCCTGGACGTTTCACCCCTCGGCCGAGCGGGCCGCCGAGCTGGGCGTGCGATTCGTCGAACTGAACGAGCTGCTGCGCACCAGCGACGTGGTGAGCGTGCACGTGCGGCTCACGGATCAAAGCCGAGGGATGATCGGCCGCCGCGAGCTGGAGCTGATGAAGCCCGGCGCACTCGTCATCAACACGGCCCGCGGGGCAATCGTCGATTCGGCTGCACTGGTGTCGGCACTGGAAAGCGGTCACTTGGGTGGGGCTGGCCTCGACGTCTTCGACATCGAGCCACTGCCGCCGGATCATCCCATTCTCCGCTGCGAGCAGGTCGTACTCACGCCGCATGCCGCCGACCAAACACCGGAAGGAGTGGAGCTGCTGAACCTCGGGGCGGTGGAGAACGTGCTGGCCTATCTGGATGGGCGGCCGAGGAACGTGGTTACCAAGTAGTGTAGGCGTCTCGCTCCGCGAGACGCGTCATCTCGCGGAGCGAGATGTCTACACTGACCAACGGCACACGGAGTGTGCCTACTACGATGACGACTCAAGGCGAAGACCGCCGGCCCTGGGTTTCCCCTGGCAAGGCCGATATCATGAAGCATCCACCCACGGACCTTCGTCTCACGACTAAGCGAGCGGCTATGTCATCGGATGCAGAATCTGCCCCGCACGCCGAAGCTCCCTCCGTGGGCCTCCGCCTGCAAAAGCTGCTCGCCGCGGCCGGCCTGGGCAGCCGCCGCGAGTGCGAGGAGCTGATCCTCGCCGGCCGGGTGGAGGTGGACCGCCAGGTGGTCACCGAGCTGGGCACCCGCGCCGATCCGCGCTCCCAGGAAATTCGCGTGGACGGCGAGACGCTGCGGCCGCCGCACCTGATCTACTACGCGCTCCACAAGCCGGCCGACGTCGTCTGCACGGCCCGCGACCCCTCCGGCCGGCCCAGGATCATCGACCTGGTGCCGCCCGAGCCGCGCGTATTCACGGTGGGCCGGCTCGACATGTCGAGCGAAGGGCTGCTGCTGCTCACCAACGACGGCGACCTGGCCAACGGCCTGACCCATCCTCGGCACGAAGTCGAGAAGGTGTACCGTATCCTCGTCGCCGGGCAGATGGGCGACGAGGAACTCGCCAAGCTGCGGCACGGCATGCACCTGGCCGAGGGTTTCGCCAAGCCGCGGCGCATCCGCATCGTCTCGGCCCATTCCAAGCGGACGTGGCTGGAGATGGTGCTCGACGAAGGCCGCAACCGCGAAATCCGCCGCCTGCTGGCCCGCGTGGGTCACAAGGTGCAGCGGCTGACGCGGATCGCCATCGGCTCGCTGCGGCTGGGCGAGCTGCCGCGCGGCGCCTATCGGCAGCTTCGCCGCGACGAGGTCGAGGCCCTGCGGCGCGACGTGGCCGAGAGCCGTCGCCGCCACCGTGTGAACCAACACGTCGAGCAGGAAGCCGGGACCAGGCCGGCTCGCCGCCGCAAGCCCCGCCGCGAAAAGGCGCTCGCCGCCGCGGGAGGAGCGAAGGCGCCCGGCGGCTCCCGTCCTCGGCGCCGCTCGGCCGCGGCGCTGGCTGCGCATGCCCCGGGGCGTCCCGCCAGGCCGTCACGTCGTGGCGCAAAAGGGCGTCGCCAATGAGCGGAGCAGGACCAGCCGTGGCGGGGTTAACGACAACGGAGCGAGCGACCACGCCGTCGCCTGCTCCATCTCACCCCTGCGCTCCGCACTTCGCTGATACGGCTTGGCATGGCGCCGCCGAGATGGTCGAGAACGTGCGCCTGGCGCGCGACACGTATCGGCTGCGGTTCGATTGTCCGGCGATCGCTCGCCGCATCGTGCCGGGTCAATTCGTCATGCTGCGGCTGGCCGGCTGCAACGATCCGCTCTTGGGCCGCCCGCTGGCGCTCTACGACACCGTACTGTCGGGCGGCGGCGAACCGACTGGCATCGACGTTGTCTACCTGGTGGTCGGCAAGCTGACGCGCCGGCTGGCCGATGCGGGTCAGTGCGCCAAGCTCGAAGTCTGGGGCCCGTTGGGCAACGGCTTCGAGCCGATGCCGACCGAGCATCTGATCATGGTGGCCGGCGGCATCGGCCAGACGCCGTTTCCGGCGCTGGCGCAGGAGTATCTTGGGCGACGCAGCTATGGCGTGGGGCACGCGGCTCGCGTGCCCGACCCACGCACGCGAGCCGCGTGCGCCACGCGCGAGTCGTCCACACTGGCCCGCCGGGTCACGCTCTGCTATGGCGCGCGGTCGGCGGATTACCTCGCCGGCGTGGAGGACTTCCGCCGGCTCGGCGTGGAAGTGCATCTGAGCACGGACGACGGCAGCGCCGGCCATCACGGATTGGTGACCGAAGTGCTGCGTCAAGTGCTGGATCAATCGGGAGCGTCTCCCGACCCCTTGCACGTCGCCCCTGTGCACATCGCCTGCTGCGGCCCGGAGCCCATGATGGAGGCCGTGGCCCACGTCGCCCGGCAATACGGCGTGAGCTGCCAGGTCTCGCTGGAGACGCCCATGGCCTGCGGCATCGGCATCTGTTTTAGCTGCGTGGCCAGGGTGCGGCAGGCCGACGACTCGTGGGATTACCGCCGCACGTGCGTCGAAGGCCCGGTGTTCGACGCCGAGCGGATCGTGTGGTGAGGGAGCTGCCATGCGGTTCGACTTCGTAGCACCGGCGCGAACGATTTTCGGCTGGGGCCGGCGCGCCGAGATCGGCACGCTGGCCACCGGGCTGGGGCGGCGAGCGCTCCTGATCACCGGCTCGCGCACTCTGGGGCATTCGGGCGTCATCGACGAATTGGTCTCGCTCCTGGGCAAGGCTGGCGTGCTGGCCGAGCGGCTGGCCGCGATCTCGCGCGAGCCGGAAGTGGCCGACGTGGATGACGCCGGTTCACGACTGCGGCAACTCGGTCTGTGCGAAGGCGACTTCATCCTCGCAATCGGCGGCGGCTCGGCCATCGACTTGGGCAAGGCGGTCGCTGCCCTGGCCACCAACGCCGACGCCACCTCGGTGCGAGACTATCTCGAAGGCGTCGGTCGAGGGCTGAAGATCACGCGCCCGCCGCTGCCGATCCTGGCCGTGCCGACCACGGCCGGCACGGGAAGCGAAGCCACCAAGAACGCGGTCATCTCCAGCTTCGATCCGCCGTTCAAGAAGAGCCTCCGCCACGACGGCCTGCTGCCCGCTGCCGTGCTCATCGATCCGGAGCTGACTGCCTCGCTGCCGCCGGACGTCACGGCCTACACCGGCATGGACGCGATCACGCAATTGATCGAGAGCTACGTTTCGTGCCGGGCGCAGCCGATCCCGCGGGCACTGGCCCTGCAAGGTCTGCGGCTCGCCGCCCCGGCGATCGTGCCCGCGGTGCGGCGCGCAGAGTCGTGCAAGCACCCCGGCTGCTTCGGAGCAGCCGGGGTGCTGGATGCGTCGGCGCGTGAGCCGCGCGAGGCCATGTCGCTGGCGGCATACCTCTCCGGGATGGCGCTGGCCAACTCGGGGCTGGGGCTGGCGCACGGCGCGGCGGCGGCGCTGGGCGTGCATTGCCGCGTGCCGCACGGACTGGCCTGCGCGGTGATGCTGCCGGCGGCGATGCGGGTGAATCGCCCGGTGTGCCAGCGCGAACTGGCGGAACTGGCGGAGGTCATCTGTCATTCTGAGCGCAGCGAAGAATCTACCGGCGGTGCCGCGGAGGCCCTTCGCTCCGCTCAGGGTGACAGCAAAGGTGCCGCCGCGGCCGATGCCGCGGTCAAATGGGCCGAGCGCCTCTGTGGCGAGCTGGGCATCCCACGCCGGCTGAACGACCTCGGCGTTCGCCGCGAGCAGCTTCCCGCGTTGGTTCGCGATTCGCGCGGCAACAGCATGAGCGGCAACCCGCGCCAGCTCACCGACGAGGAGCTGTTTACCCTGCTGGAGGCGATGCTGTGATCCTGGCCGCCGGTCTGACTCCCGCCTGGCAGCAGATTCTCTGCTTCGACGGGCTCCAACTCGGCGAGGTGAACCGGGCGCGCGAGGCGCACGAGTGCGCCTCGGGGAAGGTGCTCAACGTCGGCCTGGCGCTGCACCACCTCCGGGCCGAGAGCCTCACGCTGTCGCCGCTCGGCGGACTGCCGGGCGAAGCGATCCGCCGCGAGTTCGCCGACGCCGACATTCCGGCGCGGTGGATCGATTGCCAACGGCCGACGCGCGTCTGCACGACGATCATCGAGCAGCCGGTCCCCGTAGGACGGATTGTCAATCCGTCCGAGTACCCTCAGGATTGCGTGCCCCTTGGCGGACGGATTGACAATCCGTCCTACAAGACCTTCTCGCCGCCCGTCGTCACCGAGCTGGTCGAAAACGCCGCTCCGCTATCCGACGCCGAGCTGGCGGCCTTCCGCGCGGCGTTCACGGAAGCGGCCAGCGCGGCGACCTGGGTGATCGTCTCCGGCTCGTTGCCGACGGGCACGCCGCCGGAAGTCTACGGCGACTTGCTCGCGCCACTCGGCCCGCGCGCGATCCTCGACATCCGCGGGCCGGAGCTGCGGCATGCGCTAGCCTGCCGGCCCTATCTCGTGAAGGTCAATCGCAACGAGCTGGCGCATACCGTGCGCCGCCGGCTGGAGGACGACGCCTCCTTGTTGACTGCCATGCGCGAGCTGTTGGAGATGGGGGCGCAGGCGGTAGCCGTCACCCAGGGGGCTTCCGCCGTGTGGCTGGCGACGCGCGGCGAGGCTTGGCGGTTGACGCCGCCGGCGGTCCGAGGCGTGAACCCGATCGGCTCGGGAGACTCGATGACCGCCGCCATCGCCTGGGGCCTCGGCGGCGGCGCGCCCTTGGTCGAGGCGCTGCGCTTGGGCGTGGCGGCCGGAGCCGAAAATGCAACCCGGCTGCTACCCGCCCGCCTCGATCCGCGGGCCGTGCGCGACCTCGCCCAGCAGGTGGCCGTCGACCGGTTAAGTCTGTCACCCTGAGCGCAGCGAAGGGTCTCTCGCGGCGCCGCCCGAGATTCTTCGCTGCGCTCAGAATGACAGTTGACCGGTCGCACCGTCCTGTCGCTGCCCTTCCGCCGATTGGTTGCCCGGCTAGACTTACACGTCGGCCAGCCCGGACATCGCGCCGTATTTCATGCAATTGTCGTCACTCGACCATCTCCGCGAATCCATTGCCCAGGCGATGCTCCGCGACCAGCATCGGCTGCGGCAGCGGCTGGGCGCCATGGAGCAGGCGGCTCGGGCAGGCAAGGCGTTCGATCGTGAACTGACGAGGCTCGCCGAACAGGTTGAACAGTCCGTCGCTCGCCGGGCTGAGCGCCAGCAGGGGCTGCTCACGCCGGCCCTCGAGGCCAATCTGCCGATCGCGGCCAAGCGAGACGAAATCGCCGCGGCCATCGCGGGGCATCCGGTGGTCATCGTCTGCGGCGAGACCGGGTCGGGCAAATCGACGCAGCTTCCCAAGCTCTGCTTGCAGCTTGGCCGCGGCGTCGCGGGCCTCATCGGCCATACGCAGCCGCGGCGAATCGCCGCCCGGTCGATCGCCAACCGCGTCGCTCAGGAGTTGGGCACGCCCTTAGGGCAGACGGTCGGCTTCAAGGTCCGCTTCACCGACGCCACTAGCCCGCGGACGTACGTCAAGCTGATGACCGACGGCATCCTGCTGGCCGAGACGCAGGGGGACCGCTTCCTCGACCAGTACGACACGCTGATCATCGACGAGGCCCATGAGCGGTCGCTGAATATCGACTTTCTGCTCGGCTATCTGCGGCAGTTACTGCCTAAACGACGGGACCTGAAGGTCATCATCACCTCGGCCACGATCGATGCCGCGCGGTTCAGCGAATTCTTTGCCTCCCCAGCCGGGCCGGCGCCGGTCGTCGAAGTCTCCGGCCGCGCGCATCCGGTCGAGCTGCGCTATCGCCCGCCACAGCCGAACGACGACGGCGAGATCGACGAGGAACAGGCCCTAGCCGACGCGGTCCACGAGCTGGCCGCGATCGACACGCGCGACATCCTGATCTTCATGCCGACTGAGCGTGACATCCGCGAGACGGCCAAGCTGCTCCGCGGCAGCAAACTGCCGGGGGACCACGGGGGCCGCACGACCGAAATCCTGCCGCTCTATGCCCGGCTGTCCACCGCCGAGCAAAACCGCGTGTTCCAGCCGCACTCGCACCGGCGGATCGTGATCGCCACGAACGTGGCCGAGTCTTCGCTCACGGTGCCGGGCATCGGCTACGTGATCGACCCGGGCACGGCGCGGATCAGCCGCTACTCGCCGCGCTCGAAGGTGCAGCGGCTGCCGATCGAGCCGGTCTCGCAGGCCTCGGCCGACCAGCGCAAGGGGCGCTGCGGCCGCGAAGGGCCGGGCGTTTGCATCCGGCTCTACGCCGAAGAAGACTACGCCAGCCGCGACTGCTATACGTCGCCGGAAATCCAGCGCACCAACCTGGCGGCGGTCATCCTGCAGACGATTGCTCTGCGGCTGGGGCCTGTCGAGAGCTTTCCCTTTCTCGACCCGCCCAAGCCAGCGGCCATCCGCGACGGGTACCACACGCTGTTCGAGCTGGGGGCGATCGACGAGCAGAATCAGCTCACCGAGTTGGGACGAACGCTCAGCCGGCTGCCCGTCGATCCGCGGATCGGTCGCATCATCCTGGCCGGCGAGGAGCAAAACTGCCTGCACGAGATACTGATCATCGCCGCCGCGCTGGAGGTGCAAGACCCGCGCGACCGTCCAGTCGAGAAGCGCGAGGCGGCCGACACGGCGCACGCCCGCTGGGCCCACGCCGAGTCGGACTTCCTCACCCTGCTCAACCTGTGGGATTTCTTCCACAAGCTGCGGCACGAGCTGTCGCACAGCCGGCTTCGGAAAGCTTGTCAGCAGAACTTCCTCTCCTACGTGCGGCTGCGGGAATGGGTGGACCTGCACCTGCAACTGCTCGAGCTGGCCCAGGAGGCCGGGTTGCACGTCGGCCCGCGGCTCGAGAGCCTAGCGAGCGTCGAGGCGTCAGCCGCAGCACGTCGGGCTGACGCCTCGACGCTCGCCCATGCAGCAATCCATCGCGCCGTGCTCACCGGCTTGCTCTCGAACGTGGCCTATCGCAGCGAGACCTACGAATACGCCGGCGCCGGCGGCAACAAGTTCTATCTTTGGCCCGGCTCGACGCTGTTCGAGAAGCGGCCGGCCTGGGTCATGGCGGCCGAGACGGTGGAGACCACCAAGCGCTACCTGCGCACCGTGGCCCGCATCGATCCCGATTGGGTCGAGCCGCTGGCCGGCCATCTGGTCGAGCGGAGCTACAGCGAGCCGCATTGGCACCGCCGCAGCTCGGCCGTGCTGGCCTACGAAAAGGTCTCGCTGTTCGGCATGCCGGTCGTGCCGAAGCGGCGCGTGCGCTACGGTGAGATCGATCCCAAGCGGTCGCGCGAGCTGTTCATCGAGCACGCCTTGGTCGAAGGAGACCTTGACACCGGCCCGCTGGGCAAGACGGGCGAGTTCCTGCCGCACAACCTGGCGCTGGTGAAGGAGCTGCGCGAGCTGGAGATCAAAGCTCGGCGACGCGACCTGCTGCGGGGCGAGGAGGCGATCTTCGACTTCTACGACCAGCGCCTGCCGGCCGACATCTACGACGGCACGCGGCTGCTCAACTGGCTCCGCGAGGCCGAGCGTGCCAAGCCGCGCCTGCTGTACCTTTCCAAAGCCGATCTGCTGCACGAAGCTGCCGACGAAGTCTCCGCCGAGCAATTCCCCGACGAGGTCTGCGTCGATGGCGTGCGGCTGGCGCTCGAATATCACCTCGAACCAGGCTCGGCCGACGACGGCGTGACGCTCGTCGTGCCGCAGGAAGGGCTGGCGCAATTGCGGCTGGAGCGGCTCGGCTGGCTCGTGCCGGGGCTGTTGGAGGAGCGCGTCACGGCCCTCATTCGCTCGCTGCCCAAGGACCTGCGGCGGGCATTTGTGCCGGTGCCCGATACGGCGCGGGTAGTGCTGGCCGACTTCGTAGGACGGATTTCCAATCCGTCCGAACACGTAGGACGGATTGACAATCCGTCCTCCAAGCCAGGTCCCATCGCCGCCGGGCCCAAGGGCGACGGACGGATTGGAAATCCGTCCTACAACGACACAACCGATCTCCGGGCCGCCGTCGCCGGCGCTCTCAGCCGCATCGCCGGTCAGCCGATTCCGCGCGAGGCGTTGCGCGAGGAGGATCTGCCGCCGCACCTGCGGATGAACATTCGCGTCGTGGATGCCGAGGGCGAACCGCTGGCCAGCGGCCGCGATCTGGCCGAGCTGCGCCGACAACTCGGCCAGCAGGCGGCCACCCCTACGATCGACGATCCGCAGTGGACGCGCGACGGCCTCACTCGCTGGGACTTCGGCGACCTGCCGGAGCGCGTGGAGATCCGCCGCGGCGCCACGATGCTCAGCGGCTTTCCGACGCTCCTCGATGAGGGTGAAACCGTCTCGCTCCGCCTCCTCGACTCGCCCGATTGGGCAACGCACGACTCCCGCCGCGGCGTGCGGCGGTTGTTCTGCCTGGCGGCCAAGGCGGAATTGAAAAAGCAGGTCGAGTGGCTGCCCAACCTCGACCAGTGCCGCCGCCAGCTCGCGGCCTTGATGAAGGCCGGCGAGCTGCGTGGGCAGCTTGCGGACCTGATCGCCGACCGAGCGTTTCTCGAAGACACTTCGATGCCCAGGACAGCCGAGGAATTTCAGCGGCGGCTCACCGCGGGGCGTAGCCGCCTGACCTCTGCCGTGCAGCAAGTCGCCAACCTGTTCGGCCCGCTGTGCGAGGCATACCACAAGGCCCGCCTGGCGCTGGCGGGCGTCACGTTTCCTAGCTGGCGCTACGCGGCCGAAGACGTGGAACAGCAGCTTGCCCACTTGACCGAAGGCCGGTTCCTGGCCGAGACGCCCTGGGCATGCCTCTTGCATTACCCACGCTATCTCCGCGCCGCGCAGCTTCGGCTGGAGAAGCTAGGCCACGGCGGCCTGCCGCGCGATCAGCAGCGTCACGCCGAATTCCAGCCGCATTGGCGGGAATATCTCGATCGCGCGGCTCTGCACCGCGAGCAGCGAATTCTCGACCCAGAGCTGGCGCAGTACCGCTGGATGCTGGAGGAATACCGCGTGGCCCTCTTCGCCCAGGAGCTAGGCACCGCCGTGCAAGTGTCGCCCAAGCGGCTCGATAAGCAGTGGTCGCTGGTCAGGGCCGTGTAGTAGGCACGCTCCGCGTGCCGTAGAACGGAATTCATTCCGTTCGTTCCGCGACTTGTGCGCAGCGAACGGAATGAATTTCGTTCTACGTTGACGGCACACGGAGTGTGCCTGCTACACCGCCGCCGCTTCGCAGCAGAGCGACGGTTGCTGGCACCATTCGTGCTCGACTTCGCGCATCAGCAGGGCGCAGTCGAATTCGACCGAGCCGGGCGGGAAGATCGCCCCGTCGCCGAAGAAGCTCGACTCCACCGCTTCCACGGCCAGTGGCTGCATCCGCCAATCTATGGTCCGCAGCTCCAGGCCGTCGAAGTGGCCCACCGCCAGGCCCGGCGAGAAGCCGACCGAGCCGTCGCGGAAGAACTCCGACGCCTCACGCAGCGAGCGGAACACCGATCCGCCGGGCAGCGTCGGCGCCAGCCGCGCCCGCACGGAGAGCCGCGTGCGTCCGTCGTCGCTCCGCAGCGCCAGGCGGTAGACGTCGGCCCGCTCCGCGACCTCAAACTTCGCGTGATGGTGCACGCCGGGGAACAGCCGCCCGCCGACCAGCACGTTGAACCGCGACGACGTGTCGCGCCGCGGAATGTACACCCCTTGATGCAGCTTGCCGTCGTGCTCCCACTCGACGGCGATGCGATGGGCGGCGTTTTCCGACGAAACGCCCAGCGCGGCCGGCAGAAAACGCGGGCGAAGCTGCTTCAGCCGGATCAGGCACACGCCGCCCATGCCGAAGCCCCGCACCAGCCGAGGGCGAAACGGCTCCGGCAGCAGGCGCTGGAGCACCTCCGGCCGCACGCGAAAGTTCACCAGCATGCGGCGGTCGATCACGCCTCGCAGTATCGGCACGCGCATGATGACCGCTCCCAACATTGCGGCAGGCTGGAAGCCTGCCCCACTCGACTCCCTGCACCATAACCGCAGCCGCGAGCCGTTGGCAACCGCAACCCGAATGTAGTCGTCACGCTCCGCGTGACGAACCTCACGCGGAGCGCGAGGGCTACACTCTCGCTTCACTCCACCGGATTGAACACCAGCCCGCTGAGCAGCTTGGGATAGAAGTACGTGCTCTTGGCAGGCATCCGCTCGAGGTGCCGGCTGACGGCCTGGATCTGATCGAGGCTCGGCGGCAGCACCAGCGCCGTCAGCGGATACTCTTCCGCCTTCAGCTCCTGCACGACTTCATCGACCAGGTGCACGTAGGTCGGCTTGGGCAGGTTGGTGGCCTTCAGCAGCGTGTCCATCACCAGCCGGTGCAGGATCGCCACGCCCAGGCCGCGCCAGACGTCGCTGCGGTCCGGCGCGGCCGACTTCAGCCGCGCCTGGCCGGCCGGCGTCAGCCGGGCGATCGACCAGCGGTGGTCCTTGGCCGTGTAGAAGCCGAGCGTGCCTTGCTCGCCATCGGCTTCGATCGTGTCCCAGGCATCGGGAGCGGCCTGGGGGCCTTCGCCCGCGGGCGAAAGCGCGAAGCAGTCGCCGAGTGCCCGGCGCAGGTCGTCGGCTGTCAGGCCGTCTTGTAGGACGGATTGGCAATCCGTCCTACGAAACAGCCGATGCGTGGGGAAGACGACCATGCCGGGGTCGCTCATGCCGACACACATCATGAGCACGAAGTTGGCCGGATGGTTGGCATCGAGCTTGCCATGTGGGCGACTCGCTCCGCGAGTCGCATTCAACTCGCGGAGCGAGTTGTCCACGCCGCCGGCGGCCAGGCGGTCGCGGTAGTTGCAGGCCGTTTCGTAGCGGTGGTGGCCGTCGGCGATGAAGATCGGCTTGCCCCCCATGGCCGCTGTGAGGGCCGAGATCACGGCCACGTCGGTCACCGGCCACAGGCGGTGCACCACGCCCAGGTGGTCGGTCGCGTCCAGCGGCGTCTTGCCAATGATCGCTTTCTCCAGGATCGTCTGGGCCGCCGCGGCGTCGTCGGGGTACAGGCCGAAGATCGGGCTGAGGTTCGCCTTGCAGGCGGTTGTCAGCTTCAGGCGGTCTTCCTTCGGCCCCGACATCGTCTCTTCGTGCGGATAGACGTTGCCCTCGCCGAACCGCTCCAGCCGCACGCGGGCCATGAAGCCCCGCCGCGTCAAGGTCTGCCCGGCGTAGGCGAACTCCTGATGATAGACGTACACCGCCGGGTCGCCCTCGGTGAACAGCACGCCCTGCCGCT
>JBGQHD010000026.1:0-14813 GCA_041497795.1 Planctomycetia bacterium | reverse complement strand
ACCTGGCGCGCCCCCGCCCCCCACCCCCCCCCCCCCCCAAACCCCCCCCCCGACCCCCTCCCGCGGCACCGCTGATCGAGGTCGAAATCGACCGCCTCGATCAGCTCGAGGAAGTCCTGGCCGCCGGGCCGGACATCGTGCTCCTGGATAACATGACGCCCGACGACATGCGGGCGGCCGTTGCCCGGCGCGACCGGCTGGCGCCCTCCGCCGAGCTGGAAGCCTCCGGCGGCGTGGACCTGGCGACCGTCGCCGCGATCGCCCGCGCGGGAGTGGACCGGATCAGCGTCGGCGCGCTGACGCACTCGGCCACCTGGCTCGACATCGGCCTCGACTGGCAAACCGACGGTGCCACGTGATTCAGCGAAGGTGACTCGACGAAGGCAACCGCTCGCGCTGAGGCATTCACTTCCTTCCCGCTCAATCTTGGCTGCCGGCCCTTTGACATTGCGCCAGCGCGCGATGAAATGGCCCCATCGAGTTTCGCGGCCCCGGATCGGTGGCAACCCACGCCTGCCAGGGGTGGCAACGAATCGGCTGGATGAGATGATCACGCCGTTTGCAATCATGCGCTGGATCTTGGGCACGGTCCTGTTGGCGGCCGCGCTGCTCAAGGGCCATCAGCTCGCCACCGGGCTGGTGGACGGCGGCAGCCTGCTCTCGACGCGCTGGTTTATGATCTTCGTTGTCGAGTTGGAGTTGGGCATGGCCGCCTGGCTGTTTTCTGGCTATGCCCCCGCAGCCCTGCGTCGAGCAGGCATCCTTGTCTTTAGCGCCCTGTGCGGAGTCGCGCTGGCCAAGGGCCTGGTGGGTGAGACCTCATGCGGCTGCTGGGGACGTTGGGCGGTCAGCCCCTGGGTGGCCGCGGCGCTGGATGCCGCAGCCGTGGCGGCTTCGTTCGGCGCACGATGCCCGACGCTTCAGCGGCGCGTCAGCTCCAGGCCAAGCCGAGGACTGGCGTTGGCGGCCGGGCTGTGGGCCCTGGTGGCTTTGCCGGCCGGTTTGGCGATGGCCGGCTACGAACCGGCCCATCTAACGGACGACGGCCGCATCGTCGGCGCGGGTCGGCACGTCGTGCTCGAGCCGGGGCGTTGGGTCGGCAGGCGATTTCCGCTCAGCGATCACCTCGAGATTCAAGGCGACCTGAGCACGGAGCGATGGATCGTCGTCCTGGTCGATCCCGATTGCCCGCTCTGCCGCCAAGCCGTGGCTCAGTATCGGCAAATCGCCGCCGACCTGGCGGACCACCCCGGCGCGCCGCGGTTGGCGCTGATTACGCTGCGAGCCGCAGGGGCGGATGAGCTTCTCGCCGCGTCGGGCGAGGTGACGCTAGTTGGCCGTCTCTCCGATCGTCTGGACTGGCACGTCGAGGCGCCCCTGGAGTTGACGCTGCGTGACGGCGTCGTCACGCGCGTGCGAACGCAGGTCATGCCCTCGCTGGGAGACTTCGCGAGCCTATGAAGACGTGGCGAACTCTGGTGTTGGCGGCGCTCGCCCTGGCGGCGGGGGTCTGGCTGGGCTGGCCCAGCGGCGAGGGAACCGCCGCCGCGCTCACGCTCGCCATTCCTGCCGAGGCGCTCCGCCTGGGCGAGGTGTGGGCCCAGAGCGACTTCCGCGTGAGCTTGCCGCTGCGAAACGACTCCGATCGAGAAATCGAAGTCGTCCATCTGGGCTGCGCACCGTGCGGCTGCTGCAAGTTCGCCCCCCCGACGCTGGTCATCCCACCCCGCGAGGAGCGGCAGATTGCCGTGACGATCGACCTGAGCCCGCGCAATGAGCGCGAAAGCCAGTCCGCCGTGCGCGACTACCGCCTGAACGTGGTGGTCGCGGCTCGGGGGAACGGGCCGCCGTGGACGTGGGAGCTGTCTGGCAAGGTCCGCAGCGTTCTGGCGTTCTCGCCCGCCCGAACGGATTTCGCGCAGTCGCTGATTCAGGGAGTGCCGCCGCCGGCCCGCGAGATTGCGATCCGGGCCCACGTTCCTTTGGCGGCCCTCGCGCTGGAATGCGACGACGCTCGGCTGGCGGCACACCTGGAACGTGACGCCGGCGACCCCAGGGGGTATCGACTCACGGTGCAGCCCCAGGAACCGCTCCGCGAGGGAGCGCTGGACGTGAGCGTCGTGCTTAAGCCGGTCGCGGAGAGCGGCGCTCCGCTACCGCCGGTGACTTACCAGGTGGTGGGAGACGTGCTGGGCAACGTGCGGGCGTTCCCCGCCAGCGTGGCGTTTGGGCCGCGAGCGCTCGGTGAAGCGGCGGAGCAGATCGTTACGTTGCGTTCGCACACCGGGGAGCCGTTCGAGCTGGTGGACGTGCGCTGCTCGTCGCCGGACGTGCGGATTCTGCCGGTCGAAGACGTCTCCGACCGTTCCGTATCGAAAGCTACGCGCGATTATCGGGTGCGGCTCACGTGTGCCACGAGCGGGGGCTTCGCGGCCCAAGCCGAGCTGGCGATCCGCGCCGGCCCGGGCCGCCAGGCCACCGTGGTGGTGGTGCCGATCTTCGCGCATGTGTCGCCGCGCGCGGCGTCAACCGGCCGCGACTCGACGAGACCGCCCTGATCCAGGCGGCCACGCTGATCGCTGCTCGCGTCTGGCGAATGCCACGGATGTACTTCGTATGGTTAGCGGTTCTTTCCTCTTGCCTTTGGAGTTCCGATGAAAACCCGTGTTTTGCGTGCTGGGGTAGCGTGCTTGATGCTCGCCGCCGCCGGGGCCGTGATGTCGTCCGCCATCGCTCACGCGTGCAGCTCCACCGGCTGCTCGAGCGGCTGCAAGGTGGCTGCCACATGGTGCAATTCCGGAGTCGCCTACTATTTTGGGAACGGAGTGGTGATTTCGGGTTCATGTTCCGTCAGCCCCTACGGCGGATCGCCCTACAACCTTCAGCCCAACTCGTACGGCGTCTTCCTTGAGTTCACTCCCGAGTGTTCCTCCGACAGCCCGACGCCCGGAACGATCACCACCAACATCCGGGAATCCGTGGGCCAGGGGAATTACCACATCTACTGCTACCCCGGCAGTTAACAGTCAACCGTTCAGAAGCCGTTCAGCGGATGGCATGTGAAAAGATGGCTGCGTGGTAGCTGACCGTTGACCTCAGCGGTATATTGCCGTGGGGCAGCGCTTCCGTTTGCCAGGCCGCGCCGGCCGACGCACGAGTGGATCGAGCGATGGCGGGTGCGGGCAAGCCTTGAGGAGCCTGCAATGTCACGAGTTTTCCCCTTCCGCCCCCGGCGGACGACCGTTGCCGGGGCGCTCGTTCTGGCGGCGTTTGTCCTGCCAAGCCTGATTGCCCTGCCAAGCGTTGCCGAGCAGCCCGAGTCCAAGCTGGATTCGCTGCAGAAGGCCTGGAAGAAGCGGCAGGGTGCCGCCAAGACGCTCGACGTTTCCTGGCACAGCTCTCGCTCGCTCTTGCGGAGCTACGCGCAAACCCTGGCGGGTGTTGCTTCAACGCCGGGGCAAGCCGCGCCGAACGACTTCCTGACGTTCGGCGCGAAGCTGCGTTTCGTGATCGATGCCGCCGGCCGCACGCGCCTGGAACATACCGGCCAGGTTCCCGCGCCCGGAACCGGCGAACCCACGGCGGAAGAGAGCGTAGAGGTCACCGCCGACGACCTGCAGAAGATGTTCTTCGCCGTGGGGGGCACCGGTTTTCCGGCGTACCACGAGAAGCCGGAGCCCAGGATCACGGAGCAGTCCGGGCAGCCCGGACCCAAAATCGTGGACGGCCGTCTGCTCCCGTTGCTGCTTGCGCTTCGCGCCGTCGATCCGCAGCGACCGGTCCTCGACATCGGCAGCCTGGCGGAGACGGGGCAAGAGTTTCAGTTCGATGATTGCAAGTGCCTCGTCTTCAAGCACTCCCGCGGCGAGGTTTGGGTCGATCCCCTCCGCGGTTACGTCCCCGTCCGCTATCTCGAAATGATGAAGAACCGCAAGACGCGGGATATCGTCATTCGCTACGCCGCGCAGGCCGCGGTCGGCTGGATCCCCGTCTCCTGGAACCACGTCAAGCTGGCTCCCCAGACAGGGGCCGTCTTGGAGTCGCTCGTGGCCGAGGACGTCCGTTGGCAAGTCAACCCGGACCTTGCCCCCGGCACGTTCAAGATCGAGTTGCCCGTCGGCACTTGGGTCAACAAGCACCCCGCCAAGGAGGGCGAGCCTGGGGAGACCTACCTGCTGCGGAAGGACGGAAAGCGGTCCATACTGCCCGGCGAGTTCGACGGGGGGAACTATCAGGAATTGCTCTCGACCGACCCTGCCGGTGGCGGCGCCAGGACCGCCACCGTGATCGTGCTCTGCCTGCTGGGCGTGGTGGCCGTGGCTTTGCTGGTGATGTCGTGGTTCCGGAGAGCGCGGGCCCCGGAGAACCGCTAATCCGGCTCGTCCAGCGGATGGACCCTGCTCGGCGGAGCGCTGCGCGGCTGGGGGATGTCCTCCAGTCCGCCGGCCGGCCGAGTGGGCTGGGTCGCGACCTTCGACATCGACTGCGGCGTCTTGGCCGCTGCCGCGACGGCGCCTCCCAAGCCCAGCGAGCACAATCCGCAGATCAGGCTCAAGCCAAACAGCACCGAGCTGATGACCGAAGGGAACGACAACAGCACCGTCATTTCGCCCTGCATGCGGCCGTAGGCTGGTCCGGGGTTTCCCAGCCGGAGGAGGTAGCCGAGCAGAAAGTTCAACGTCGGCGACACCAGCAACGAGAGCGCGAAGAGCACGCAGGCCATGCGGAACAGCGCCTTGGCCCGCACGACCTCGGGCCGCAGAATGGCGGCCAGGAACAAGCATACGAGCAGGGCGACCTGCAGCCAGACCTGCGCCGAAGCCGCCGCGCCGCCGCCCCCGAGCTGTTGCAGCATGAGGTATTCGAGAACGTCGCTGTTTTGCATGGGTGGACCGTGGTCCGTTGTCAGTTGTGCAGCGTCAAGCGACGCGAGGCGGTGTGATTTCAACGTACCTTCGCCGGCCGCGACACACAACTGACTGTCGGTGAACTCGCCAGAGTTCAGCGGCTCCCGAGTCTGGCGACTTCGGCTACCAAGAAACCAGACGCGACGGACCGCTCTCAGAACCAACGCCGCTTGTCCACCACGTTCCGCAGCGGCTCGCTGCGGCGGAAGCGGCCGACGTTATCGAGCAGCACCTCCAGGTGCCGTTCGGCAATTCGCGGCGAAGTGCCGGCGACGTGGGGGGTGATGATGACGTTTTCCATCCGCCACAAGGGATGGTCCGCCGGCAGCGGCTCCACCTCGAAGACATCCAGGCCGGCCCCGGCGATCAGGCCGCGGCGCAGGGCCTCGCACAGGTCGCCCAGCTTCACGATCACGCCGCGGCCGATGTTGATCAAGTAGGCCGAGGGCTTCATTTGCTCGAACTGCGGCAAGCCGAACATGCCGGCGGTCTCGGGCGTGTGCGGCGCGGCGATGACGACGAAGTCGGCCTGCCGCAGCAGGTCGCCCAATCGGTCGAGCTTCCACAACGCGGCCACGCCGGGCGGCGGCCCCGCTTGCATCGGATCGACCGCGATCACGCGCATGCCAAAAGCCAGGCCCCGCCGGGCGATCTCGCTGCCGATCGCCCCCAGGCCGACGATGCCCAGCGCACAGTCGGCCAAGTGCAGGTGCGCCCGGTCGATCGGGCTGGCGACGCCTGGGCCAACCGAAAAGGTGGTGCGCTCCGCCTCGCCGCCCACGGGCGCCCATCGCGCCTGGGCTTGCTGGCGGATGTACCGATGCAGGTGGCGCGCGAAGCAAAGGACGTAGCCGAAGACGTGGTCGGCGATCACGTCAGAGAACAGCCCGCGCATGTTGGTCAGCACGCAAGGGTGCTCGACCAGCGCGGGGAACAGGTAATGCTCCAGGCTGGCGGTGGGCGATTGCACCCAGCGCAGTTGTTTCGCCGCCGCCAGCAGTGGCGGCGTCAATTTGCCGAAGAAGGCGTCGGCGTCGCGGATTTCAGCCACGGCCTCGGCGTCGCTGGCCGCGTTGACGACTTGCATGGGGCCTGCCGCGGCGACGATCTTCGCCAGCCGCTCCGGCTCGACGGGCGGATGGATGAGCAGTTTCATGGCGGATGGTCTCAACAGGTCTCGTGCGCGCCCGTCCTCGCCGTTGCAGGCGAGGGCTGCATCGCGTGGCCACACTCTACCCGCTGCCGTCCTCTGTTCAAAACAGGAGTGATCGCACAGAATGTTGACTCGTTATGGCTGGCGCTGCTGCTCGGCCAACGAGCGACTCCGTGGCGCACGCGGCCCGCGTGCGTCGAATCGGATTCTTGGGGCACGCGAGCCGCGTGCTTCACGTGAGGAACCGCCCATGAACTCCACGATCATCCACATTCACGGCCGCCAGATTCTCGATAGCCGCGGCAACCCGACCGTCGAGGTTGAAATCCAGCTCGCCGACGGCTCGTTCGGCCGCGCGGCGGTCCCCAGCGGCGCCAGCACGGGCGTCCACGAGGCCTGGGAGCTGCGCGACGGCGACGCCCCGTTTCTCAAAAAGGGAGTCACGAAGGCGGTCGCCAACGTCAATGAGATTCTGGCCGAGGCGCTCGACGGCATGGATGCCACGGACCAGGCGGCCATCGACCAGCGGATGATCGAGCTGGACGGCACGCCGAACAAGAAGAAGCTCGGCGCGAACGCCATCCTCGGCGTGTCGCTGGCCGTGGCCCATGCGGCGGCCGACCATGCCGGGCTGCCGCTCTAACAAGACCTGGGCGGCCCGACGGCCCGGCTGCTGCCGGCCCCGATGATGAACATCCTCAACGGCGGAGCCCACGCCGACAGCAACGTGGACGTGCAGGAGTTCATGGTCATGCCGTTGGGCTTCGACCGCTTCAGCGACGCGCTCCGTTGCGGCTTCGAGATCTTCCACCATCTCAAGGGCGTGCTCAAGACCAAAGGGCTCAATACCGCGGTCGGCGACGAAGGCGGCTTCGCCCCCAACCTGGGCAGCAACGTCGAGGCCCTGGACATCATCAGCGAGGCGGTCGATAAGGCCGGCTACAAGCTGGGCACGCAGGTCCGCTTCGCGGTCGACGTGGCCGCCAACGAGTTCTACGACGAGAAGAAGAAGACCTACGAGATCGACGGCAAGCACCTCGACGCGGCCGGCATGGTGGACTTTCTGGCCGACTGGGTCGCCAGCTATCCCATCTGCTCGATCGAAGACGCTTGCTCGGAGGACGACTGGGACGGCTGGGCCCTGCTCACCAAGAAGCTCGGCCAGAAGGTGCAGCTCGTCGGCGACGACCTCTTCGTCACCAACGTGACCCGCCTCCGCGAGGGCATTCGCCGCGGCATCGCCAACAGCATCCTCATCAAGGTGAACCAGATCGGCACGCTCACCGAGACGATCGACGCTATCGAGCTGGCCAGGCGGAGCGGCTACACGAACGTCGTCAGCCACCGCAGCGGCGAGACTGAGGACACCACCATCGCCGACCTGGCCGTCGGCCTGGGCACCGGGCAAATCAAGACCGGCTCCGCCTCGCGCACCGACCGCGTGTGCAAGTATAACCAACTCTTGCGGATCGAAGAGGCGCTGGGCGGAACAGCACAGTACGGCGGGAAGGTATTTCCCAAATAGCCGCGACGTCTCTCGTGCAATTTACCTCAAAGACCTGCTCGCCCGCGGTCATCGATTTCCTGACGATGATCTGTCTTGTGCCGCAGCTCGTCACCTTTCTGATCAATTTCGTGGGCTTGTTGGTGATGCGCGGCTGGGTGCGCAACGTCGCACTGACGCTCTCCAGCGGGCGTGAAACAGCCATACCGCAAGCCGGTGAAAGATCGGCGACGGCTCGCCGGACAGCATCTCCGGCTGGTGGAACCCAGGTCGATTACGGCAGTCTGTTTCGCGGCTGCCGCCTACCAGCAGTACCCACCGTAACCGCCATATCCACCGCCATACCCACCGCCATACCCACCGCCATAACCACCGCCATAGCCACCGCCGTACCCACCGCCATAGCCACCGTACCCGCCATAATACCCATAGGACGGGTAGTACGATCGGTACGAATAGGCCGCCGGGTAGTACGAGTAGGCGGCCGGGTAGTACGAATAGCTTGGGTAATACGAGTTGTAGCTCGGATAGTACGACGCGTAGCCGTATCCCCCGTAGTAGCGCGCCGACGGGTAATACGAGTAGCTGCTGTACCCGTAGCTGGGGTAATACGCATGGTAGCCGCCGTAGCCACCGTAGCCGCCGCCGTAGCCACCGTAGCCGCCGCCGCCGTAGCCACCATAGTGGCCGTGGCCGACACCGATGCTGAAGCCCCGTTGGGCCTGGGCCTGACTGGCGCTCCAGGACAATGCTCCGACGACGACCAGAACGATCAGCAAGCTCTTTCCGACGCGGTTCATGGCACCTCTCCTCGTGAAGGATCGCGACGCGCCCTTTCGTCGCCGCCGACGGGAGGGGATCGCCGCAAGGCAAACTCGACTGACAGAAAAACACAATTCGCGCCGCCCAAGTGTCCCGGCTCGGTGGCAGCGGCGCCAGCCGTATTATAGAGGAGCGGTCGATGAGGACAAGCGGCCGGGCGGCGGCGGCTGAGATTCCCGGCCTGGTGCTCCTTGGCAGCCGGACCTGTGCGCGGCAGAATTCACCAGCGGCCGATCCGACCCGGCGGTCGCGGTCGAAGCTGGCCTCGGTTTCGCCTAGGGGGTTCGCCGACTCGTGGATTACGATGGACGCTTCGACGACGCCTCGAGGAGCCTGACTGTGCGCCTGATCTTGATTGGTCCACCCGGGGCGGGCAAAGGCACGCAGGCGGCCCAGATCGTCGAGCGCTACGGCATGCCCCACATCTCCACGGGGGACATGCTGCGCGCCGCCATCCAGCGCGGCACGAAGCTCGGTCGGCGGGCTGAATCGTACATGGACCGCGGCGAGCTCGTGCCCGACGACTTGGTCATCGCCATGGTGATGGAGCGCCTCGCCCAGGACGACTGCACGATTGGGTTCTTGCTCGACGGCTTTCCGCGCACCGCGCCGCAGGCCAGGGCCCTGGACAAGGCGCTGGACGACGCCCGCATGTCGCTCGAGGCCGCGCTGCTCTTGGACGTGCCGGACGAGTCGATCGTCGAGCGGATCACCGGCCGGCGGCTCGACCCGGTGACCGGCAAGATCTACCACGTAAAGCACAACCCGCCGCCGGCCGACGTGGCCCCCCGCGTGATCCAGCGCAGCGACGACACGGAGCAGACGTGCCGTGCCCGGCTCGGGCGGTACCATGGGGAGACCTTCGCGCTCGTCCCGCACTACGAATCGCAGGGCGTGCTGCACCGCATCGACGGCAGCCGGCACCCGCACGACGTCACGGCGCAGGTCTTCAAGGCGCTGGAGGGCTAGAAACGGTTCGCATGGCATCGCACCATCCCTTCTGGGCCGGCAAAGTCGCGCTGGTCACCGGCGGCTCGGCCGGCCTGGGCAAGGCGATCGCCCGGGCTTTCGTCCACCGCGGCGCCAAGGTCGTGATCGCCGCCCGCGGACAAGCGGCGCTCGACGCGGCGGCCGAGGAGCTTCGGCGCGATGGGGGCGACGTCCTGCCCGTGGCCGCCGACGTCACCTCCGACGAGCAAGTGCAATCATTGGTCGCCGACACGGTCGCCCACTACGGCAGGCTCGACGTGCTGGTGAACAACGCCGGCCGCTCCGGCCGCCGGGCGATCCTGGACGCCTCGCCGGATGAGTTCCGGGAATTCCTGGAACTCAACCTGATCGCCGCCGTGCGCTGCACGCGGGCGGCCGCGCCGCACTTGCTGGCCAAGCGGGGGCACGTAGTCAACATCGCCTCGCTGGCCGCCAAGGCCGCGCCGCGCTATTTGGGCGCTTACCCGGCGTCGAAGTTCGCGCTGGCGGCCTATTCGCAGCAACTGCGGCTCGAGCTGGGGCCGCAGGGCCTGCACGTGCTGCTGGTCTGCCCCGGCCCTTTGGCGCGCGACACGCATCGCACTTACGGCGCCGAGACGGACCCCCACTTGCCGCCCGACGCCGCACGCCCCGGCGGCGGCGTGAAGACCAAGCAGATCGATCCAGCCGACCTCGCAGCCCGTATCCTTTCCGCCTGTGAGCGCCGCCAGCCGGAGATTGTCATGCCGCGCAAGGCGCGGCTCGTGTTCGCGCTGGGGCAACTTTGGCCGTCGCTGGGCGATTACCTGCTGCGGAAGTTCACGTAGAAGACCAATGGCCGTCGCTGAATCCGCGGACAAATCGGTCCAAGAGGCTATCCGGGAAGCCGAATCGCTGTTGCCGGGTGTGGCAGCCGACGAGGGCCACCCTGACCCGCGCTGGCAGGCGATCATTCGAGTCGCGGAGTTTCTCGAGACGCAGCCCGAAGAAGTCTGGGCGTTCGCCTGCCGCTGGGGAATTCATCAGCAAGCCGACGTGCGAGCGGCCATCGCCACGTGCATCTTGGAGCACTTGCTCGACTTCGACTTCGCGACGTTCTTCCCGCGAGTTCAATCGCTGGCCAGGACCAACGGCAACTTCGCCCATACCTTTAAAATGTGCTGGAAGTTCGGCCAAGCGAAGTTGTCTGAGCACGCCCAAGTGTGGGACGCATTGCTAGCGGAGCTTGACGGGCGCCGTAACGAAGCACCAGCGGACGGTGCCTGAAGGTTCGCGAGTGAGCCGAGGTCTAGGGCCTCAAGCAAGTCCTCCAACTCGCAGAGCGAGTTGGCCACACAACTTCCCGCATCGACTCATCCCTCCCACCCTCGCGCCACTTCCACCAGCGTGCGCACGTAGGCCCCCGTGGCTCCGCCGTCGTTCCAGGGCTTGCCTTTTTCCAGGAATGCCGGGCCGGCGATGTCGAAGTGGACCCAGGGCTTACCGCCGACGAACTCCTCGAGGAACTTGGCGGCGGTGATCGAGCCGCCCCAGCGGGTGCCGGTGCTGTTGAGGATGTCGGCCACCTGGCTTTTGATCTCCTCGGCGTACTCGGGGTACATCGGCATCTGCCACACCGGCTCGCCGCAAGTGCGAGCCGTCGCGGCGACCGTGTCGCACCAGGCTTGGTCGTTCGAGAACAGGCCGGCCACGTCCAGGCCCAGCGCCACGCAGCACGAGCCGGTGAGCGTGGCCAGGTCGATGATCTTGGCCGCGCCCTGCTCCACGGCCACGTTCAGCACGTCGGCCAGCACCAGGCGGCCTTCGGCGTCGGTGTTCATCACCTCGATGGTCTTGCCGCTGCGGGCATGCAGCACGTCGCCCAGCTTCATCGCCTGCCCGCTGGGCATGTTTTCCACCAGGCCCATCAGGCCGATCGCCTTCACCGGCAGCTTCAGCCGGGCGATGGCCTGCATGGCCCCCAGCACGGTGGCGGCCCCGGCCATGTCGCACTTCATGGTCTTCATCGAGTCGTTGGTCTTGATCGACAGGCCGCCGGAATCGAAGGTGACCCCCATGCCGACCAGGCCCAGCGTGGGGCGGGCAGCAGCCCGGCTGCCGGGAGCAGGCGGGCTGCCGTCGTAGCGAAGGATCACCAGCCGCGGCGGCCGGACCGACCCCTTGGCCACGGCCAGCAGCGATTCGCAGCGCTCGGCCATCAACCGGAGATGGTCCCAGACCTCGATCTCCAGGCCGCAGTCGCTGGCGACCTGCGCGGCGTGCTCGGCGAACGACTCGGGATACACTTCTTGCGGCGGCTCGTTCACCAGCCGGCGGGTGAGGTTCACCGCCTCGCCGAGGATTTGGCCGGTCTGGATGGCTTTGGCCGGGCCGGTGAAGAGAATCTCGCCGAACGGGTGCCGCGACTTCTCGCTGCGGTACAGGTCTTGCCCCTGGCAGCCGACCATCGCCCCCACGACGGCATTCTCGACCAACTCGGGCGCCAGGTTCTTGTGCAAGAGAAAGGCCACGCGCCTGCGCGGCTTGCCGGCCAGGCGGTTGGCCGCGGCCCCGGCGGCGGCGAAGGCGGCGTGGCGGTCGAGCTTCTTGCGCTCGCCTAGCCCAACGACCAGCATCTGCCGGACCGACCCGTTCATCGACCAGATCGGCACGGTCTCGGTCAGCTTGCCGGTGAACTCCTTGAGCTTTACGAGCCGCGAGATGACGCCGTCGGCCGCGTCGTCCACCTCGGCCACCGGGCCGCTGAGGGGAGCATCGGAGTAGGCGCCGACAACCACGGCGTCCGCGTCGGTGTCCAAAGCGCCGGAGGTGATGCGAGTGACTTGCATGAGCGGATCAGGGGTCGGAGTCAGGAGTCAGGAGTCAGGGGTCAGGAGTCAGGGGTCAGGGGTGCAGAGTCAGAAGCTGGCCTCCTGACTCCTGTCCCCTGACTCCTGCCCCCTGGTCTGAGCCATTTCATACCGCGAATCGACGGGGTTTCCAAGAGTCAGTCGCCGCCCTGGATGGCGTACGGGGTCGTCTTCGACCACCTTCGTCGGACCGCCAGAATCGCCCGAAGGCCACGTCTTAGCGCTTTTTTTATGCGGTGCCCGGACGATTTGATCCCTATTTAACGTCGCAATTCTTAGGATTGGGTCGATGGCAGGGCATGACGCACCGCGATCGAGAGTTGCCTTTGAGGAACCAATGAGGAGCTAACCGAATGACCGACCTTTTGTTCTTGGCCCTTACCGGCATCGTCGCCTTGTTGTCGTGGGGGTTCGTCGTGCTGTGCGAAAAGCTGGCCGGAGGTAGCCGATGAGTGGAATCGAACTCGTGGGGCTGCTCGTGGCCCTGGGGCTGCTGGGGTATTTGACCGTCGCGCTGTTGAAGCCGGAGTGGTTCTCATGACCTGGAATGCGTTCGTGCAATTGGGGCTGTTCCTCATCGCGCTGGTCGCCGCTGCCAAGCCGCTGGGCACGTACATGGCCCGCGTGTATGAGGGCCAGCCGTGCAGGCTGGATCGCGCCCTGGGCTGGCTGGAGCGGCTCCTTTACCGCCTGGCCGGCATCGATCCGAAAAAGGAGATGTCCTGGCGCGGCTACGCCGTGGCGGTGCTGGCCTTCAACGGCATCGGCTTCCTTTTCCTCTATGGCTTGCTCCGGCTGCAAGGCGTGCTTCCGCTAAGTCCGCAGGGGCTCGCCGGAAACACGCCGGACTTGGCCTTCAACACCGCCAGTAGCTTCATCTCGAATACCAACTGGCAGAGCTATGGCGGCGAGACCACCATGAGCGACCTGACCCAGATGCTCGGCCTGGGGGTGCAGAACTTCCTTTCGGCGGCAACCGGCATGGCCGTGCTGGTGGCGCTGATCCGCGGGCTGGTCCGTCGTTCGTCCGAAACCATCGGCAACTTCTGGGTCGATCTGGTCCGTTCGACGGTCTACATCCTGCTGCCGCTGTCCGTGGTGCTCGCGGTCCTCCTGGTGAGCCAGGGCGTCGTGCAGAACTTCCGCTCCTACCAACAGGTGACGCTGCTGGAGGCCACGGCGGACGGCGACGGCAATCCCGTCACGCAGCAGACGCTGCCGATGGGCCCGGCCGCGTCGCAGATCGCCATCAAGCAATTGGGCACGAACGGCGGCGGCTTCTTCAACGTGAACTCGGCCCATCCCTATGAAAATCCCACGCCGCTGTCGAACTTCCTGGAGATGCTGGCGATCCTGCTGATCCCCGCGGCCCTGTGTTACACGTTCGGCGTGATGGTCGGCGACACGCGGCAAGGCTGGGCGATCCTGGCGGCAATGCTGCTGATCTTCGTCCCGCTGGTGATCGGCGCGATGGTGGCCGAGCAGTCGGGCAACCCGGCGCTGGCCAAGTACGGAGCCGATACGGAGGCGAGCGACTCGCAGCCCGGCGGCAACATGGAGGGCAAGGACACCCGCTTTGGCATCGCCAACTCGGCGATCTGGGCGACGGCCACGACCGCCGCCTCCAACGGCAGCGTCAACGCCATGCACGACTCGTTCACGCCACTGGGCGGGCTGGTGCCCATGTTCTTGATCCAACTGGCCGAAGTCGTCTTCGGCGGCGTCGGCAGCGGCCTGTACGGCATGCTGATGTTCGTGATCGTGGCGGTCTTCATCGCCGGGCTGATGGTCGGGCGCACGCCGGAGTACCTGGGCAAGAAGATCGAGGCCTACGAAATGAAGATGGCCTCGCTGGTGATCCTGATCCCGCCGCTGGTCGTGCTCATCGGCACGGCGGTGGCCGTGCTGGGGCCGGGACTCGAATACGCCGCCCCCGACACGGGCGAAATCAAGAGCAACCTCAACAATCCCGGCGCGCACGGCTATTCCGAAGTGCTGTATGCCTTCTCGTCGGCGGGCAACAACAACGGCAGCGCCTTCGCCGGCCTGACGGCCAACGAGCCGTTCTATAACACGGCCCTGGGCATAGCGATGCTGGTGGCCCGTTATTGGCTCATCATTCCGACGCTGGCCGTGGCCGGGTCGCTCGCCCGCAAGAAGCACACGCCGACGGGGGCCGGCACGCTGCCGACGCACACGCCGCTGTTCATCGTCTGGCTGGTGAGCACGGTGCTGCTGGTCGGCGCATTGAACTTCGTGCCGGCGCTGGCCTTGGGGCCGATCGTGGAGCACCTGCAAATGATGCGCTGAGCAGCCAACGGATCAGGGGCACAACAACAACAGCGACACGCCTTTGGCGGTTCACTCGATAGGCAACCGATAGGCAACCGATATGACATCCAACGCGAAATCGCGCCCACTCTTCGACACGGTGATCGTGCGTCGGGCCCTGGTAGATGCCTTTTGGAAGCTCGACCCACGACGCCAGGTCCGCAACCCGGTGATGTTCACCGTGCTGGTGGGCAGCGTGCTGACCACGGGCCTCGGCATCCATGCGCTCATCACTTCCCCTGGCGTGGCCGAGTCGGCGGACCACATCTCTGCCCTTT
>JBGQHD010000025.1:0-14821 GCA_041497795.1 Planctomycetia bacterium | reverse complement strand
CCAAGGCGCAGGGTCTCTACGGAGCGGGCCAGGATCTGTTGGCGGACGCCTTCACGGGCAACGTCAAAGGCCTGGGACCCGGCGTGGCCGAAATGGATTTCGAAGAGCGGCCCAACGAACCGTTCGTGATGTTCATGGCCGACAAGACCGAGCCGGGCGCCTTCAACCTGCCGCTGTATCTGGCGTTTGCCGATCCGATGAACACGGCCGGCTTGATCCTCAGCCCGGCCATGAACGAGGGCTTCCGCTTCCGCATCATGGACGTCAACCATACTGACGGGGACCGAATCATCGAGTTGGAGGCGCCCGAAGACCTCTACGACATTGCAGCCCTGCTGCGCGACAACGACCGTTTTGTCGTGCACTCGATCTACAGCCGGCACGACGGCGACCAGGCCGTGGCCGTCAGCACGACGCGGCTGCACAATATCGCGGGCAAGTACACGGGTAAGGATGACCCGGTGTATCTGGCCCGCGTGCAGAAAAACTTTCCGGCGACGGGCGAAATCCTGGCTCCGTATGCCATCGCGCCGTTCGTCAACGGCTACATGCGGGGCAGCCACATCGGCCCGCTGATGCCCGTGAAAGCTCGCACCGGTTGCAGCTATTTCGACGGGCCGCCGATCGTGTCTTGTCTGGGCTTCTGTGTGCACCGTGGCCGACTGACGGAGCCGGTGGACCTGTTTGCCCATCCGTTCTGGGATGCGATTCGCCTGCGGGCCGCCGACAAGGCGGTGGAAATCCGTCGCCAGGGCTTCTCCGGGGCGGCCATGCTGCCCTACAGCGAATTGGAGTACGGCGGGATCGTCGAGGTCCTCGAGAAGCTAGACCCACAGTTTCGTGTGTACGCCGGCGCTCGAACGTCCAGCGAGGACAAAACAGAGCTGGGTTGCGTGGTGGGATGAACCAGCCGGCGTGTACCAAAGAAGGAGATTGACCATGAATCGCCACGAAACGACGGCGCACGAACCGGGTGGCAAAGTGCCAGAGCTGCCTACGTTGCCACTGGATGACTCGAACGAGAAGGACGCGCTCACCGCAACAGCTCGACGCAAGCAACAGCACAAGAGACCTTCGCAGCGGTCTCGGCCTGGCGCCGGCGCGAAGCGGGGCGGGGAAGTCGAGTCATCCCCTTCGATTGCTGCTGCCACGCCGCTGCGGCGATCCGAGCTGCGCGAACTGCTGGCCACGCACGCCGAGCACCGGCTGTCGTTGTACATGCCGCTTCACGCGCCCGGCGCTGAAGGCCCTCAGAATTCGGTCCGGCTCAAGAACCTCCTCCGCGAGGCTCAATCGCAACTCGTGCTGCGCGGTCTTCGGCCGGCCGATGCTCGGGCGATGCTCAGGCCGGCCAACTCGCTGGTGACGAATGCCGCGTTTTGGCGGCAGAGCGAGGGAGGATTGGCGCTGTTGCTTGCGCCGAACGTCTTCCGTTGCGACCACCTCCCGATGGCCGTGGCCGAACAGGTGCACGTTGGGCGGCGGTTCATCGTTCGACCGTTATTGGCCCTGCTCGACGGCAGCGACCGCTTTTGGCTGCTGGCCGTCAGTCAAAATGCCGTGCGGCTGTTCCGTGGCGACGCGGACCGGATCGCGCCGATCGAGGTCGAGGGTCTGCCTCGCGATATGAGTAGCGCCCTGAACCTGGACATCTCGATCACCGGCGACCAAGTCCATTCGGCGAGCAACCAACCGCTACAAGGTAAGCAGGCCGCCGTGTTCCACGGCCAAGGCGGCGAGTCCGACACGCGCAAAGAGGAACTGCAAGAATACTTCCGCGCCATCGACGCTGCACTGCGCGACACGTTGCAGGCGGAACCGGCACCCTTGGTCGTGGCCTGCGTGGACTACGAGTTCGCGCTCTATCGCGAGGTGAATACCTACCCGCACCTGATCGGCCGTGCGTTGACCGGTAACGTCGAGCATCTCGGACTGAAGGAGCTGCACGCCCAGGCTTGGCCGCTCGCCGAGCCGCACCTGGGGGAGAAGCGCCGCCATGACGCGGGGCGCTGTGCACGACTGGTCCCCGCCGGCAAGGCATCGCCGCACATCACGGAGGTTCTCCCCGCGGCGTGTGAGGGGAGAGTCGAGACGCTCTTCATCGCTCGCGACACGGCCGTCTGGGGTGTGCATGACCGTGAGACGGGCGCGGTCGAGGTTCACGCGCAGTCGCAGCCGGGAGACGAAGACCTCTTGGAACTGGCCGCCGTGGAGACATTGACCCACAACGGCACGGTGTATTCGGTTCCCGCGGACGAAGTGCCCGGCAGCGGGTCTGTCGTTGCAATCCTGCGTTTCTAGGGCCTGCCGCCCGGCACCGGCATTTTTCCCCGAGGTCACAAGAATAGGAGAGAAGCCATGCTACTGGAACTAAACAAAGACGAGTGCCAACTGCTCGTCGAGATTCTGAAGAGACGACTGAATGAGATTGGTGTCGAAGAACACCGCACCAAGACCCGGCACTACAAGGACTGGCTCCACGATGAGCTTGTCATGCTCGAACGGCTGTACGGCAAGCTCGAAGGTCTGCTAGCAGGCCTCGAGACACCGGCGGCTGCTTGCGAGTAGCGAGTTTCTCCGTGATCCGTTGGTCAACAGGCAGAGGTTGAGCCATGTCCGCCCCGCGCTTCATTCGTTGGTTCAGTGAACTGGGCATCGCGGACGTCCCGCTCGCGGGCGGCAAGAACGCCTCCTTGGGCGAGATGTACCGCGAGCTGACGTCGCAAGGCATCCGCGTGCCCAACGGGTTCGCGATCACCGCCGAGGGGTATCGTCACTTTGTCCACATAGGCGAATTGGACGAAAGGCTCCGGGCGATCTTGGACGGTTTGGACACGGGAGATCTGGCGGGTCTCGCGGAGCGTGGCCGGAAACTGCGGGAGGCCGTTCTGGGCACGCCGCTGCCAGGGGATTTGCAGCAAGAGATTCTCCAGGCATACGCGCAACTCTGCGACGAGTATGGTCCCGAAATTGACACGGCCGTGCGTTCCAGCGCCACGGCCGAGGATCTGCCGACGGCCAGTTTCGCCGGCCAGCAGGAGTCGTTCCTCAACATCCGCGGCGAGCGCGCTCTGCTCGACGCCTGCCGGCAGTGTTTCGCCTCGCTGTTCACCGATCGGGCGATCTCGTATCGCGTGGACCGCGGATTCGACCACTTTGCGGTAGCCCTCTCGATCGGCGTGCAGAAGATGGTCCGTTCCGACGTCGGCGCGGCCGGCGTGCTCTTCACGCTCGACACCGAGAGCGGTTTTCCCTACGTCGTGCTCATCAACAGCGCCTACGGCTTGGGCGAGAGCGTGGTCAAGGGTCGCGTGGACCCGGACGAGTTTCTCGTCTTCAAGCCGACGCTCAAGCAGGGCTTTCGCCCGATGATCAAGCGAGCGCTGGGAGCCAAGCAGGAGAAGCTCATCTACGCCACGCGCGGCGGGCGCAGCACGCGCACCGTGCCGGTGTCGCAGGAAGATCGTGAGCGGTTGAGTCTGACCGACGACGAGGTGCTCACGCTGGCGCGCTGGGGATGCATCATCGAAGACCACTACTCGGCGAAGGCCGGCCGGGCGATGCCCATGGACGTCGAATGGGCTAAAGACGGCCAGACGGGCGAGCTGTTTATCCTCCAGGCACGCCCGGAGACGGTCCATGCCCTGGCCCGCAAGGCGACGCTGCTGGAGATCTATCAGCTCGACGCGTCCGGGCCCGTGCTGCTGCGGGGTCGCAGCGTCGGCCAGAAGATCGGCGCCGGGCCGGTCCGCGCGGTCAAGAACGTTGATGCGTTGCAAGACTTCCAGCCGGGCGAGGTGCTGGTGGCCGACATGACCGACCCCGATTGGGAGCCGACGATGAAGATGGCAGCCGCCATCGTCACCAACCGGGGTGGTCGGACTTGCCACGCGGCCATTGTCAGCCGAGAGCTGGGTGTGCCCTGCGTCGTTGGGACCGAAGGTGCAACCGCCGTGCTTCGAACCGGCCAAGCGGTCACCGTCTCGTGTGCCCAGGGCGAGGTGGGCCTGGTCTACGACGGTGCGCTTCCCTTCTCGCGCCAGACACTCGACTTGGGCAACCTGCCACGGCCACGCACGCGCGTGATGCTCAACGTGGGCAACCCCGACCAGGCGTTCTCGCTGGCCTTCCTGCCGAACGACGGCGTGGGGCTGGCTCGCGAAGAGTTCATCATCTCCGGCGCCATCCGGGTCCATCCGCTGGCCCTGACGCGCTTCGACACGCTGCCGGAAGGTGAGGTCAAGGACCAGATCGCCGCCCTGACGCGCCACTATGCCCACAAGCCGGACTATTTTGTGGACCGCCTGGCCGAGGGCGTGGGGCAAATCGCCGCCGCCTTCTATCCCAAGGAGGTCATCGTGCGGCTGTCCGACTTCAAGACCAACGAATACGCCGGACTCTTGGGTGGCGAGGCCTTCGAGCCGCACGAGGAAAACCCCATGATTGGCTTCCGCGGGGCCTCACGCTACTACGACGAGCGCTATCGTGAAGGCTTTCTGCTCGAATGCCAAGCCATGAAGAGAGTCCGCGAAGAGATGGGGCTGACGAACCTGAAGCTGATGGTGCCCTTCTGCCGCACGGTGGACGAGGGCAAGCGCGTGCTGGCCGTCATGGCCGAGGCCGGCCTGAAGCGCGGTGAGGAAGGACTCGAGGTGTACGTGATGTGCGAGATACCCTCGAACGTGATCCTCACGGAAGAGTTCGCCGAGATCTTCGACGGCTTTTCCATCGGCTCCAACGACCTCACGCAGTTGACCCTGGGATTGGACCGCGATTCGGAGATCGTGGCGCACTTGTTCGACGAGCGAAACCCGGCCGTGATGCGGCTCGTGGAAGACGTGATCCGGCGGGCCAGGGCCAGCGGCCGCAAGGTCGGCATCTGCGGCCAGGCGCCCAGCGACTATCCCGAGTTTGCCCGCTTCCTGGTGCGCTGCGGCATCGACAGTATCTCGCTGAACCCCGATACAGTGCTCAAAACGACCCAGGACATTCTGGAGATGGAAAAGGAGATGGCACAACCACGATTGCCACGAGAACGAGTGGCGTTAGCTCGTTCGTAGTCGAGTGCCCTTTGTGGCACTTCCGACGTTCAAGACTTTGGGAGGGCCGACTGATGAAACCGATCAAGACAATCCTGCATCCGACTGATTTCTCGGCAGAGTCTAGCTATGCGCTGGAACTCGCGTGTGCCTTGGCTCGCGGCCAACGTGCGCGGGTGATCGTTCTGCACGCTGTGCCCTGCCCGGCGCCGGTGATCGGTGCCGACATCACGGACTTGGCGAGGGCTGAAACGGCTCAGCGCGACCTCCAATCGTACCGCGAGGAAATGCTGGCCAAACTACGGCAGGTCCGGTCACCCGATGCGAAGGTGCGGATCGAGCACGTCCTCAAAGAGGGAGAAGTCGCCGCCACCATTCTGCAGACAGCCGATGAAATGGGCTGCGACATGATCGTCATGGGTACGCACGGCCGTTCGCGGATGTACCAATTCATGATGGGTAGCGTCGCCGCGGCGGTCAACCGCCAGGCGCACTGCCCGGTGGTCACCGTGAAGCTGCCTCTGGCTTACATTCACCCCGAGGAAGAATCACCCGCGCGCGAGCCCTGCGCGGTGGGATAGAGCCGCGGCAAAGCCTTCTGGCCGCCGAGGATATTGAGCAGCGTGGACTTTCCGCTGCCCGAGGGGCCGAGGACGACGACAAACTCGCCTGGCAAGAGGTCGAGATCCACGCCACGGGTCTCCGCTCAGGCACATGAGCGCAGCGCGCGCCGACACTAAGCCCTGTAGGCGAACGAGCCCACCAGCGGTTCCGCCAGGTGGTAGAAGTCGGCGTACTTCATGCGGATCGCCTCTGCATGCGTGCTGCCTTCGAACACGATCTCCTCGTCCTTCGTTAAGGACTCATCAACAATCGTTTGCATGCCGTACTTCCAACCAAACGGCGGCAGTGCCCCAAATTCGCAATCGGGGCAGTGCTCGCTGATCTCGATCTCGGTGGCCAGTTCGACGTTGGCATCCCCGAGCATCTCGCTGACCTTCTTGAGGTCGATGCGATGAGTGGCGGGCAGCACGGCCACGACGTACGAATAGCCATGGTTGGCCCGCAACAACACCGTCTTGGCCACTTCTTGGCCGTGCACGTGGACCGCGTGGGCCATGTGCTGAGCGTCGTAGGTCGGCTCGTGCTCCATCACCTCGAAGGGGACCTTTCTGTCGCGTAGATACTCCTGAACCTTCATGATCGCACCTCGTCGGGTCAACAACGCTGTTTCACCAATGACCGCTAAAACCGCTCTTGGAAGGGCAATTGTCATGCCAGCGCAATCGAAGACCCACGTAAGCGAAGGTTGACATGCAGCGGCCCCAGCGGGCCAACTCGGCGGCAGTTGCCGGGTTTCGACGCCATTTTTAGGCAAGGCAGGGGCCAGAGCACCGTGCGGTTCTGTCACGTAACGCGCGGAATAGCACGCAAATCGGGCCGACAGGGGTCAGGACTAAGGATCCATGGCGGGATCGCATGGCGGCGTCGAAAAGAGCCTCGCCAGCCCGCGCGGCTTGTCGCTGTCTCTGGCATCCGAATTGCGGGTCAACCGTCATCACGGCCGGATTCGGCAAACTGCGCGGCCGGCGCATCGTCCGCGGGCGAGAAGCCGAGTGCGAAGCATTCTATGCCCGGCAACCCAGCGCCGCAGCCGGAACCACGTAAGGTAATCGCACTCGCATCGTACGCGCGTCCTCTCGGGGTTTGGTACGATGACAGGCAAAGTCGCCCCCGCCACTCTGGCAGCGCTCTTGGCCTTACGGCTCCCTTGGCTTGTCCAGCAATGAACCATCCTCGCAAGATCGCTTACTTCTCGATGGAGATCGGCCTGCGAGCCGAAATCCCCACGTACGCCGGCGGGTTGGGGATCTTGGCCGGCGACACGATTCGTGCCGCGGCCGATTTGCAAGTCCCCCTCGTGGCGGTCACCCTGCTGCACCGTCAGGGCTATTTCTTTCAGCGGCTCGACCCATCCGGCTGGCAGACCGAAGAGCCGGTCCATTGGTCGGTAGATGATTTCCTGATCGATACCGGCGTGCGGCAGCAACTTACTCTGGAGGGACGGACGGTCCACGTGCGGGCCTGGCGATTTGACGTACGCGGCGACGGCGGATACTCCGTGCCCGTCTACCTCTTGGACACCGATCTGGAAGAGAACGCGGCCTGGGATCGCACCCTGACCCATTGGCTCTATGGCGGCGATAGCCACTATCGACTGTGCCAAGAGGCCGTACTGGGCATCGGCGGGCTGCGTATGCTGCGCGCGCTGGGCTACGTCGATTTGGAGCGTTTTCATCTGAACGAAGGCCACGCCAGCCTGCTGGTGGTGGATCTGTTACGGGAACGGCGAGAAAAGGCGGGCCGCTCCACGATTCAGCCGGAGGACTTTGATGCGGTGCGCGAGATGTGCGTCTTCACGACGCATACTCCCGTGCCGGCAGGCCACGACCAGTTCCCCATCGACCTCGTGGAAAAGGTACTGGGAGACCGGGAGACGTGCGGGCTTCACGATCGCGTCTGTCTCGAGGGCCGCCTGAACATGACCTACCTGGCCCTGATGTTCAGCGGCTACATCAATGGCGTGGCCAAGCGACATGGAGAGGTCGCCCGCCACATGTTCGCGGAATACACGATCGATTCCATTACCAACGGCGTACACGCCGCCACATGGACGTCGGAGTCTTTTGCCGCCCTCCACGATCGCCACATTCCCGGCTGGCGGCAAGATAACTTCAGCCTGCGTTACGCGCTGAGCATTCCCGACGACGAGATTTGGCAAGCTCACCAGCAGTCGAAGAGCGCGCTCATCGAGTTCGTGAATCGAGAGACCAACGCCGGTTTCGACGAGAACGCATTCACGATCGGGATCGCGCGTCGGACCACGACGTATAAGCGAATCGACCTGGTGTTCGAAGACCTCGCGCGGCTCCGGCAGTTTGCTGCGAGCGCAACTCCCGTGCAGCTTGTGTTCGCCGGCAAAGCCCATCCGCAAGACGAGGCCGGCAAGCACCTCATCCAACACATCTTCCAAGCGGCGGCAACACTCCGGGGCCAGGTACCCGTCGCATATCTAGCCAATTACGATTGCACGCTGGCCAAGCTGATGACCGCCGGGGCCGACTTGTGGCTCAATACGCCGCAGCCGCCGCTGGAAGCCTCCGGCACGAGCGGCATGAAAGCCGCGCTCAACGGCGTGCCTTCGCTAAGCGTGCTGGACGGCTGGTGGATCGAAGGCTGCATCGAGGGTGTGACAGGTTGGGCCATCGGTGGCGACGGCAACTCTGGCAATCGTCCCCAAGATGCTCAGTCGCTGTATTCCAAGCTGGAACAGACCATCGTCCCCATGTTCTATCAACAGCGCAGCAAGTACGTTGAGATCATGCGTCATGCCATCGCGCTGAACGGCTCGTTCTTCAACACCCAGCGGATGGTGCTGCAGTACGCGCAGAAAGCGTACCTTTAGGTCAACGAGCAACACCAGCCCGCTCAAATGCGCCATGGAACAAGCACGAGACGACTTGTGCTCCTTTCAGGGTCGGTTCAATACCCAAGCACAGGTAATCGTCCTCGTGACCGCGGAATGCGTTGTGAATGCCGGCAAGGTGAGCACCCACTGCAGCGCAGTTCTCCCGGATCGTGACGTTGGCTGCCGACAAGCCACCCTGCTCAAGGGGAGACAACTGGAATTGTGGGGCATAGATGTCACCCACGATGAAAACGGCTCGAGGATTGACCGCGCGGATGGCTTGCAGCAACTCCAAGTGTTCCGCCGCAAAGTTGGCGAGCCCCCGCGTGAGATACTCCTCTCGACGCCACAACAGATCATTTCCGCCGACGGTCAGAGTGAGTACGTCGCCGCGACCATTCCTTGGCACGTCTCGGATCAGACAGCCGTCCGCCGTTCGGTCGTCCAGTAGCCATCGTTCCCCCAGCCAGCGGTGAAACTGATGGACCGCCCCACCCTCTTTCACACCTGTGTAATCGTCAATGCTCATGCTGTCGCCCAGGGCAAGATAGATTGGCATGGGTGCTTCCCCTACTTGTGCGACGAAGCCGTGCACCCTCACGCCGGCTCCCGCGCGTGGGCTGACGCACGCCGGGTCCTACTGCTAGGGGACGCGTAACTCCGCCCGAATACCTTGCGCCATGTTGTGCAATTCGCGGCTGAGCAACGGGAGCAGATCATCGAGGCTCACCAAGCCCACGATGCGCTCCAGGTTGTCCACGACCGGCAGACGCCGCACGGCGCGCTCCATCATTTGCTGTGTTGCACTGAAGATGCTTTCGTCTTCTCGGATCGTGGAGACCGGATGTGTCATCACCTGCTGCAACGGTGCGTCGGGAGAGACACGCCGCACACAAACAGCCAAAGCCAGATCCCGATCAGTGACAATTCCGACGGGTCTGTCCTTCTCGGTGACGACGACTGCTCCCACCTTGTGCTGCCCCATCAACTTTGCCGCTTGGCACAGAGTGTCGTTGGGGCCCGCTGTCACCGCTTTCCTCGTCAACATGGTGGCAAGCGACATGACGATACTCCTTTTTGGAGGGGAGGGGGAGGATGGTTCTCTTGACTGCTGCGGGCGTCCCCTGCACGATGCGAGACCTGTTGCACGCACCGTGTCGCACCCCTCCGAGAGACAGCCGTGGGCAAATGCGACTACCGCTTGTGCTCCGTCGGGGCCAGGCGAGCTTCCCGCGCTTCGTGTTTTCGCTCGCAGCTAATGCACCAGCTCGCGTAGGGCACCACATCCAGCCGTTCCTCGGGAATGTCGGCACCGCATTCCTCGCAGCGGCCGAAGGTGCCCTTCTCAATCCGCTCGAGCGCCGCCAGCACCTCGGCGTGCAGGGCTTCCTCGTTCTGTTCGAGCCCGACTTCTTTGTCCACGGTCTCGCTCGGCTCGCGGTCGTGCTCGCCGGGCACGCGAGATTCCTCGTGAACGGCCTCGATCATTCGCTCAATGTTGGCGACCAGGCGGCGCAACATGTCCTCGAGCCGCCCGCGGTATTTCGCGATCGTTGCAGTACGCATGGGACACCTCCGGTTCCAAACGATGTTTCAATTCACCTCGTGTTGTCGCAATCCACGTGCCGCAGTTTTCCTCGCGACCGCAGGGTCGCAAAGAAGCTGAATCATCTCGGTTTGGCCATGATGACTTCCTCCTATCAAAGGTGTCCGTCTATCAAAGGTGTCCGTGTCGCCCAACCAGTCTCACCGTGCTGGCCTGAGGGCCTTGTTCGCCTTCAGCTTCGACGAAGCTCACCTCGGCCCCGATCGTCAACCGATCAAAGTCCTCGTGGAGCACGCTGCTGCGGTGAAAGTAGATCTCGCGACCGTCGGGCGTCGTCAGAAAACCGTGATCCTCTTCGGGAAATAGTTGGCTGACGCGTGCGTGGGGGATGCCCGCGTGGGCCTTCACGGCGCCGCGCTGGCGGCGTACATAGTCCTCCAATTGCCGTCGCGCCGCGTCGAACGCATCGCGGATCGCCACGCCGATCTCCTTGTACTCGATGTGCTCGCCCGATTGGCGCGTGGCCGCCACCTCGCCCCGCGGCAGCGTGAGGTCGATGCGCACGTGGTAAAGATTGCCGTTGCGATGATGCTTGCCCGTTGGCTCCACCACCACGCGGCAGCTCATGATGTGCTCCGCAAAACTGTCCAATTTGGCCGCCTTGTCGCGGACGATGGCTTCGATCGCCGGCGAAGGCTCCATGTGGCGAAAGGAAGCTTGTAATGGCAGTTGCATGGCTACGATCTCCGTACGAGCGCAATGTGAGCGTTGCCTGGCAGCACCTTCGCGAAGGCCTGCCGCGTGAGATGCGCGATGCTGCATGCGGGAAATGTTCCCAGCGCTTGGTTTCCATGTCAGCTTCCTACTGCCCCCACGGGCTTCTCTCGCTGCGCTTCGGGTGCAAAAGGCCGCAGCAACTGCAGCATCTGCTCGTCCTCAACCTGGTCGAAGTTTTCGTAGAATTGACCGATGGCCCAGAAGTGTCGCGGAGCGAGCAAGCAGATCACCTCATCGCACCACTGCCGGACTTCCGCCAGCCGTTCCGGCGAGGCCACGGGCACGGCGACAATCAACTCGTGCGGCGCGCGCGGCCGGACCGCCTGCAGCGCCGCAATCATCGTCGAGCCGGTAGCAATGCCGTCGTCCGTCACGATCACCGAGCGGCCGGCGACGGAAACCTGTGGCCTGACCGCCCGTACCAACTTCTTGCGCCTGGCGATTTCGGCAAGTTGATGCTCGCGCTCCGTGGCGAGGTGGTCCTCCATCGGACCGAGGATTTCTCGGGCGTGGTGGTTGAGATAAACCTGCCCATCCTCAGAAACGGCGCCGATGGCCAGCTCCTCCTGGAACGGCGCTCGCAGCTTGCGCGAGAGGACGACATCCAACTCGGCGCCGATTTCCCGAGCGAGCACCGCGCCGGTCACCACGCCACCGCGCGGGATGGCCAACACCAGGGGATTCCGAAACTCACGGCCCTTCAGCCGGTGTGCGAGCTGTCGGGCGGCGTCTTCACGATCACGAAACATGGTTTATCTCCTTGGGTTTGCGGGGCAGGCGTGCCCCGGCTGAGCGGCGTCGTTGGCTGGCGATCACCGTTGATACGTTCCCATGAGCTGTCCCTCCGCTAAGACGTGGCCGCGTATGGCCGACGGCACTTGCTTTTGGGTGGCGCCGGTTGGCAGTGTCAATTGCGTATCGAGCGCATAGAGCGTGAAGACATACCGATGTGGTTTGCCGGGCGGCGGCGCTGGGCCGCCGTAGCCGAGCGTCCCGAAGTCGTTCTTGCCCTGTCGGGCTCCGCCGGGAAGCGACTCGCGAGCAGGCATTCCTTCCTCGAGGCATTGCTGATTCCCCGGAAGATTGAAGAACACCCAGTGGACCCACGTACCGCGCGGGGCATCCGGATCCTCACAAAGTAGAACCAAGCTGACTGTTCCGGCAGGCGGCGCGGACCAAGCCAGCGGAGGCGAGAGATCTGCTCCGTCTCTGGTGTGCTTGACGGGAATCGCCTGCCCCTCGCCAAACGCGGAACTGGTGAGCTGAAGCGTCGTCACGCGTGGTCTCCTTGGCTAACGCTCTGAAGCGGGCGCGGGGACGAGATGTCGAACAAACCAGTCCCTGGCCAGCCGGGCGACCTTTTCCAAGGCCCCTGGCTCGGGAAAGAGGTGCGTCGCCCCAGGAATCACCACCAACTCCTTAGTGCAGCGGAGGCGGCACAGAGCCTGCTCGTTGAGCTCCAGCACCACGTCGTCGTCGCCGCCCACAATCAGCAGCGTCGGTGCCTCGACCGCGCGCAACTCATCCCCCGCCAGATCTGGCCGGCCGCCTCGCGAGACGATCGCCCCGACTTTCGTCGGATAGCGCGCGTCGGCTACGAGTGCCGCGGCGGCTCCGGTGCTGGCTCCAAAGTAGCCCAGCGACATCTCGCGCGTCTCGGGATCGCCGCGCAGCCAATCGGCCGCGCAGCGCAGCCGTGAGGCCAGCAAGTTGATATCGAAGACATTGCGCCGGTCGTCGGCCTCCTCCTCTTCCAGCAGGTCGAACAGAAGGGTTGCTAACCCTCCTTGCTGAATGACCCCGGCAACGAACTGGTTACGCGGACTGAATCGACCACTGCCACTCCCATGCGCGAAGGCGACGACGCCGCGCGCACCTGCGGGAATGCTCAGGGTCCCCACCAGCCGCCGGTGACCCGCGGGAACGACAACCTCGCGGGTGGTGACTTGAATCTCGCTATGGGTGACCATCGTGTGTCTCCTTAACTTCAATACCTGCGGGTTAGCGACTCATGCGCGAATACACGGTTCTCGATCACGCGGGCTGTTTCCTCCCAGTTCATGCCCCATACCGACAGGCGATCAGCGTCGATTCGCCACTACTGTTCGCAAATCGAATGCCGCGTTGCCGAGAACAGCCATTCCTCCTTGGCCGCTCGCTTGCCGAGCGGCTTATCTTGGAATGGATCAACGACGACATGCGCATTTCAGCCGTTGAGCGCGCGATGCCGCACACTGGCGGCAACGACCGCACGCTCGGACACGGCGAATGCTACACGGATGGGCTAATGCCCGGCGCCGCTTGACGAGGCCGATGCCGCCCTGCGATGAGATTCTCCCCTGCTTTCAGGGGCTTCCAGGGACCGGCTGGGCTCCAAGGGATTGCGCCGCGCAGTTCGCCGGCGCACGAACCATTTTCGGAATTCCTCGAGCAGGAGCATGCCCAGCGCAAAGGGCAACGTGAACAGCCAGACCGCCAGACCGATCGGCGCGGTGCCAAAGAGCAAGTTGCCGACGGGCGTGTAAACAATCAGCGCCAACAGCGCAAGCTCGGTGGCAATCCCCACGAAAATCAGCCGGTTCGTGCCCGGCGCCTTGCTAAAGGCCGAATCCCGGTCACTTCGGCACAGGAAGACATTGACCACCTGCGTCACCACGATGGCGGCCAGGCAGGCAGTCGTCGCCTGTAGATACACGGGCGCATCGCTGGCCAATATCTGTCCGTGGGTCCATCCTCCGCGGAGGAGAACGAAGAAGAAGGCAGCCATGCCGGCGGCGGCTTCCATGAGTCCCAGGAACAAATACGATCGCCGCAGCACGGGCCAAGTCAGCAGCCGCTCGGTTCGCGAGCGCGGCGGACGTTGCATCATCCCAGGCTCGGGTTTCTCGGCTCCCAGCGCGAGCGCCGGCAGCATGTCGGTGCCCAGATCGACGGCCAGGATCTGGATGATCGTCAGTGCCAAGGGAATCCGGAATAAGACGAACGCCAGGTAAGGCACGATCTCCGGGACGTTGGAAGTGAGGATGTACGTCAGGAACTTGCGGATGTTGGCAAACACCGCACGGCCCTCTTCGATGGCCGCGACAATGCTGGCAAAGTTGTCATCCAAGAGGACCATATCGGCGGCCTCACGAGCGACGTCGGTGCCGCTTAGGCCCATGGCGATGCCGATATCGGCCTGTCGCAGGGCCGGCGCGTCGTTCACACCATCTCCGGTCACCGCGACAATGTGCCCCTTGGCCTTCAAGGCCTGGACGATCCGCATTTTCTGATCGGCGCCGACGCGGGCAAAGAGCACGTCTGGTGCGTCGAGGGCCAACTGCAACTGCGTTTTCGACATCCGCCGCAGCTTCTCGCCGGTGATGACCACGGACGGCTCCGTCCCTGTTAGCCCGATTTGTCGCGCGATGGCTTGGGCCGTGTGAGGATGGTCGCCGGTGACCATGATCACCTGGATCCCGGCTTCCTTGCATTTGCGAATGGCTTCCGGGACTTCGGGCCGCGGTGGGTCTTCCAGCCCGACAAGACCGGTGAACACCAGGTCCTCTTCGAGGTGCGACCGATCGCAGCCCTCGGGGACAAGACGATACGCGAAGGCCAGAACCCGCAGTCCCTCATCCGCCAGGGCATCTTGGGCGGCCAGGATGCTCTTCTTCCATTCCGGAGAGACTGACTGGAGGTTCTCTCCAACCTGCACTTGGCCGCACAGCGGCAGCAGCGTTTCTAAAGCGCCTTTGGCGTAGAGGGCCAAACCTTGTGGGGTCTCGTGGAGGGTGACCAGGCGCTTGCGATCCGCGTCAAATGGCACTTGGTCCACGCGCGGATAAGTCGGCCTGGGCATAAAACGCTGTGCCATTTCCACCAAGGCGACTTCCATGGGGTCGCCCAACAGCTTCGTTTCGCCGTGGTTGGCTGCTTCCTTCAGGTCGTGGCAAAGCAGTGCCGTCTCGAGGAAGCGCAGGGCGGTTCGCTCGAGGCCGGCGCACTGGT